>JASIBM010000372.1 GCA_030045175.1 Streptosporangiaceae bacterium
CGCCGACCTTCCCGCCCTGCTGCCGTTCCACGATCAGGCGCGAGTCAGCGCGAGCGAATACACGGCGCGAATCGAGGCCCGCCAGTCGGCGATCGCGCGCCGGATGCTCGGTTAACGCCCATGATCGCGGACGATTCTCAGCCGGGGGAGCTGACAGGCGACCACGATCATGGACGACAACACGTGAGAGGCACCGCCATGCTGCTCCAGGACAAAGTGGTCGTCGTGTCCGGCATCGGACCAGGCCTCGGCCGGTCGATCGCGCTTCGCAGCGCCATGCAGGGCGCGGACGTCGTGCTCGCCGCGAGGACCGAGTCCCGCCTGGCTGAGGTCGCCAGGGAAGTCACCGCGCTCGGCCGCCGCGCCCTCGCGGTGCCGACCGACGTCCGCGACGCCGGTGCCGCGCAGCGGCTGGCCGACGCGACGCTGGCCGAGTTCGGCCGCGCGGACGCGCTTGTGCACAACGCGCTCGCGATGCCGCCGCTCAAGGATCTCGCCGCGGTGGACCTGGACGCGATGCGCGCGGCGTTCGACACTAATGTGATCGGCGCGCTGCGGCTGACCCGCCTGTTCATGCCGGCGCTCGCCGCGGCCGCGGGGTCGGTGACGATGATCAGCTCGATGGTGGTCCGGTTCTCCCAGCGCACGATGGGCCCGTACAAGGCGAGCAAGGCGGCGCTGCTCGCGGTCGCGCAGTCGCTCGCCAGCGAGCTTGGCCCGCAGGGGATCAGGGTCAACTCGGTCGCGCCCGGTCACATCTGGGGTGACTCGCTCCAGTGGTACTTCGGCTACCTCGCCAAGAAGCGCGGCGTGGACCCCAGCGAGATCTACGACGAGACCGCGGCGAACACTGACCTGGGCCGGCTGCCGCTCCCTGACGAGATCGCCGACGCCGTGGTGTTCCTCTCCTCGCCGATGGCGAGCGCCATCACCGGGCAGTGCGTCGACGTCAACTGCGGCGAGTACCACCATTGACCTCCCATCCTGCGCCTGATCCCGCGCCCGAGCCGGACGAGTTCCCCGAGCCGAGCAAGGTTCCGCCTGCGCGCGCGGTCCCGCCGTCGGCACTGCCCGTGCCGCCGCCCCGGCCAACTCCGGCGCCCACCATGGTCCCGACATCCGTGCCCGCCCGCGGCACGATTCCGCCGGCCAGCACGGTTCCGCCAGCAAGTGCCGTTCCGCCGTCAAGTGCCGTTCCGCCGTCAAGCAGTGTTCCGCCGCCGAGCCGGGTGCCGCCGCCGAGCCGGGTACCGCCGCGGCCGAGCGTCGTCCCGCCGCCGCGCGCCGTTCCGCCGCGGCCGAGCGCCGTCCCGCCGCCGGCTCGCTTTCCGCCGTCCAGGCCCGTGCCTGCGCCGGGCCGGACCCCGCCGCCGGCCCGGTTGCCGCCGAGCCCGGCGCGTGACAGCCTCGGCACGGTCGACGACCTGCACGAGTCGGCGGTCAGGCGCACCGGGCTGACCGACTTCGGCGCCGGCGCGTACGTAGACGGGCTGGCGGTCCTGCTCGACTCCTACGTCGCCGAGGCCGGCCTGACGCCGCTCGGCAGGAAGATGAGCCGGGCGTTCCTCCGCGACGCGCTGGTGGCCCGCCTGCTCAGCGAGGCGGCGTGGCAGCGGTACCCCGAGCACGAGGACGTGGACATTCACCGGCCGATCTTCGTGGTCGGATTGCCCAGGACCGGCACCACCGCGCTGCACCGGCTGCTGACCGCCGACCCCGCGCACCAGGGCCTCGAAATGTGGCTGACCCAGGCGCCCCAGCCCAGGCCGCCGCGTCACACCTGGGCCGCCGACCCGGTCTACGCCCAGCTTGAGGCCGCGTTCGCCCGCCATCACGTCGAGCACCCGGAGTTCCTCGGCGTGCATTACATCGCCGCCGACCAGGTCGAGGAATGCTGGCAGCTGCTGCGCCAGTCGATGCGGTCGATCTCGCACGAGTGCCTGGCGCACGTGCCGTCGTACTCCGCCTGGCTGGCCGGGCAGGACTGGACCGGCGCGTACCGCAGGCACCGCCGCAACCTTCAGCTCATCGGGCTGCCCGACGCCGGCCGCCGGTGGGTCCTGAAGAACCCGAGCCACTTGTTCGCGCTCGACGCGCTGCTCGCTGTCTATCCCGACGCGCTGGTGATCCACGCCCATCGCCCGCCCAGGGTCGCGATCGCGTCCGCGTGCAGCCTGGCCGCGCACGCGACGGCGGGGTGGTCGGACACGTTCCGCGCAGAGGTGATCGGCGCCGACCAGCTCGAGCTATGGGCGCGCGGGCTTGACCTCTTCCTCGCGGCGCGGTCCAGGGCCGATCCCGCGCGGTTTTGCGACGTCGAGTACGACGACTTCGTCGCCGACCCGATCGGCACGGTCGAGTCGGTGTACGCCCGCTTCGGCCTGGAGCTGACCGGGCGCGCCGCCGACGCGATGCGGGAGCTTGCGTCGGGCGCCGCCGCCAGGCCGGCGCACGCGTACGGGCTGGCCGGCTTCGGCCTGACCGGCGAGCAGGTCGACGAGCGCTTCTCCGGCTACGCGAGCTGGCGCCACTCGCGGTCGAGCAGCGCGTAGACCAGGTCATCGGTCCACTCACCCTTCGCCCACGTGCTCGCTATCATGTGCCCCTCGCGGCGCATCCCGAGCCGTTGCATCACCCGCTCGGATGCGGCGTTCCTGGGATCGCAGTAGGCGATCACGCGGTGCTTGCCTCGCGCTCCGAATAGGTATCCGAGCAGCGCGCGCGTGGCCTCGGTCGCGTAGCCACGGCCCTGGTGCGCCGGGGCGATGGTGTAACCGACATCCGCCTGCTGCGGATCTTCCGCCAGGGTCTTGGCTCCGCACTCGCCGATCAGGTCCCCGCTGGAACGCAGCGCAACGGCGAACTGAAACCACTCACCGGGAGTGTCCGGATGGCGGCTCATCATGAGCCTGATCATGTCCTCGCCCTCGGCAGCGGAATACGGCGCCTCCCACCCCTGGAACCTGGCCACCTCGGGAACCGAGCGATAGCTCACGAGCGCCGCCAGGTCGTCCAGGCGGAACCGGCGCAGCACGACCCGCTGGCTCACGATCTCGGTGAAGCGCGTGTCGGGCATCGTGCCGTCCAGGCTGGTCAGGTGCCGATGATCACCTTGGGCAGGTTCGGCGGCGCGCCGGACCTGCACCCCGCCGAGGCTACCTGGCTCGGCGCCGCACGGTGAAGCAGGAGACGGGCTGGCACCTAGCCCAGTAGGGTTCCTGGCCATGGGAGACCAGCGGCGCCCGGGCTCGGACGGTACTGATTCAAGGCCAATCCGGGCACCTGGCGCCGGGCAGGGGCGGGTGAATCAGGTTGGATCAGGCTGGGGTGGGGCTGGTTTGGGTGGACGTGTGACTGGCCCGGGCGGACGCGGGGCCGGCGGGGGGGAACGGGCCGGCCGCGAGGGCGAGCCTAACCTGCTCGCCGAGGTAAGCCGCGACCTGAAGTCCGGCGAGCCGACCGACTTGCTGATGTACGTCAGCACCATGATGGCCGCTCTTGACCTGCGGCGCCGGCATCCGTTCGAGCACAGGGCCTCGCCACGCCACAGCGTGTCGATGGAGGAGCTCGCGGCGACGTTCGCCGAGGTCGATGCCGTTGAGACCACCGCGCTCTTGACGATCATCGCCGTCATGTCGCCAGACGAGCTGGTGCGGGCGAGGGCGCGGCGAGCGCTGGCACGGCGAGATCATCCGCTGCCTGACTGGCTACAGCGGCTTGGCGAAGCCGCCGCATATCGCGCGGCCGAGATGACGCACGTGCTCGGCGATGGCGACAACCTGGTCCTCGGAGTCCGCCTGGTCACGGGCCACGAGCTGTCGGCGGTGGTGTACATCGACCACAACCTAGGGACGCTCGTCAAGGACGCGTTCGTCGTTCCAGGGCCGATCGCGGCGCTGATCGACTTCATGCGGACCAAGACCGATGATCCGGACCTGAGGTGGCAGGACATCCCGCTGGCTGATGCGCGCGCCAAGATCGCGCTCGCGATCGGGCGCGGGGCGCAGGCGCTTCCCTCGCTGGAAACCGAGACCTGGCCAGGCTGCCGTCCGCTGCTCGAGTGGCTGATCAGGCCGTTGCCCCAGGGCGGAACGGGGTACGTGCGCCCGCAATGGAGCGAACGGGCCACCAAGGACCTCGCCCGCCGGTTCTTTGCCTCGTCGTACGGCACGAGCATGAAGGATGCCGACCATCGCGGCTTGCTCGAGTCCGTGCTGTGGTTCGGTGTCGAGCACGGGCCTGGCGATCCCATGCGGTGGAGCCCGGTCAACGTCGAGATCCTGCTCACTAGCTGGATCCCCGGCAAGGTCGTCGCTGATGCCAGGTACCTGAGCAAGGCACCCGAGCTGCTGCGAGCGTTCATCAGGTTCTGCCACGGTGAGCGGGGGATTCGCGGCGACCTGACGGCGCAGGCGCTCGAGTCCGTGGACAGGTATGAGCCCGAGTACCGGCGGATCATCAGCTCTCCCCGGGCGCAACGGCCCGCAGCCGTGCTCGCGGCCATGGGCATCTTCGGCGTCGGCGGTACCTGGGCCGATGGGCGAGCCTGGGCCGACGGGCGAGCCTGGGCCGACGGGGATGCCTGGGCCGCGGCCGGGCCGTGGGGCGCGGACGAGCCCTGGGCTGATGATGGCGCCTGGGGCGGAGGTGACTGGGGCGACGCTACGAATTCGCCGGCATTGCCGATCGAGGATTACCTGCTCGCGCGAGCGGCAGCGGCGGCCGGCGGGGAGACTGCGCTGAACCGCCTCGACGACGTGCCGCTGCCGGACGAGGACCTCGACTGGACCGGCATTCCCGACGTCATCCGGCCAATGGTGGCGAAGATCGGCGCCGAGTGCGACAGGTTCTGCGTGGACCTGGGTGACCTGGAACTGCGGACGGCATGCAGGCGCCTGCTGGCGCGGGCCGCGGCCGGCGACCCCGGCGCGTTCCGCAGGTCCTCCAGGATCGACGTGGCCGCCGCGACCGTGTGCTGGGCCATCGGCAAGGTCAACGACGTGTTTGGCCCGCACGGCCCTGGCCTGCGGGGTGGTGGCGTGCTGCTCGTGAAGGACTTGATGCGGTATTTCGGGTTGACGCAGTCAAGCGTGTCGCAGCGGGCCGAGGTGCTGCTGGCTGGGACCGACTGGGTTGGTGCCCCCAGCCTGCTCACCTCGTGGTACCGCCGTCATCTGATCGAGGTACGCGAAAGGTACCGCGCGCTGCACGCTGGCAGGGACGCGGAGTAGGCGCAGGTGGCCGATACGGCGGGGGATTAGTTAAGGATCAGTAAATGCGCCTCCCGGCATCCGCCGATGTGATTGACTCCAATCTTGAGCCCAGACCCCGCTTGTCCGGTATTGGACAACCGATATCGGAATTTCGTTAAGAGCGGTGATCGAATGTCAGAAGTGACGTGGCTTCCGACCGCGAACTGGGCGAAGGCTCCCCAGCCGTTCGACGGCCTTCAGCTCTCCGTGCGCAGCTTGCCCGGCACGGACGCCTGCGCCGACCGGGGTGATTTCTTTGACCTGCATCCGCTTCAGCCAGGCCGGCTAGGGATAGTCGTGGGTGATGTTGGTGATATCAGTGATATTAGAGCGACGACAGCGGAGCACTGGGCCGTCGCGCACCAGCCCGGTGAAAGCATCGCAATGGCCTGCGCGATCCTGCGGGCCATGGCCAGCATCAAGGCCCGGCCCAGCTGGGTGCTGGCGGGACTGAATCAGGTCACGCTCGCCTTGCCCGTGCTCGATCCTTCCGTGCTGAACGTGACCTACGCCGCCGTGCGGCCGACTCGAGCCGGGATGCGAGTGCGGGTCTGCACGGCTGGCCAGCAGCGGCCGTTCGTCCGGCGGGCGAGCGGCGGCGTGTTCGCGCTCGGCAAGCTGGGCCTGCCGCTCGGCCTGCACCCCACCCCCCGGCTGCGCGACGCGCGCCTGCTGTTGCGGCCCGGCGACAGCCTGGTGCTGGTGACGGAGAACGTGACCCAGGCGATTGGCCAGGATCACACGTCATTCGGCGCCGACCGGCTCCGTCAGGTCCTGGCCGAGTCCGGCGGCGCGTCGCCCGCGCGCACGGTGGGCGCGATTCTGCGCGAGGTGCAGGACTTCTCTGGCGGGCACGTCGCCCACGACACCGTGGCCCTCGTCGTGAAAGTGCCCAGCCAGCCGCCTCAGAAGTGAGCGGGAAGTAGCCGACGGCACCGCCGTGGCGATCCGGGCCTGCGCTAACCTGGCTAGCCAGCGTTGGTCCACCCCGTGAGCGGAGCTACCTTGACGCCTGGCCAGCAAGCGAGCGAGACGAGCACTCTGCCAGCCAGGGGAGACGGCCCCCCGGAACCCCCCGCAGGCCCGACCGTGGCGGCGCGGATCGCCGCCGAGCTCGGCGTGCGCGACGGGCAGGTCACCGCGGCGATCGAGCTGCTCGACGGCGGCGCGACCGTGCCGTTCATCGCCCGCTACCGCAAGGAGGCGACCGGCACCCTCGACGACGCGCAGCTGCGGACGCTCGATGAACGGCTGCGCTACCTGCGTGAGCTCGACGACAGGAAGCAGGTGGTGCTCGAGTCGATCAGGTCGCAGGGCAAGCTCGACGACGCGCTTGCCGCCCAGATCATGGCTGCAGATTCCAAGGCTAGGCTCGAGGACATTTACCTGCCATTTAAGCCAAAACGCAGAACTAGGGCGCAAATCGCCCGCGAGGCCGGGCTCGAGCCGCTCGCCGATCAGCTGCTGGCCGACCCGTCGGTCGAGCCGCACGCCGCGGCAGCCGCGTTCGTCGACCCCGGGCGCGGCGTCGCTGACCCGGAGGCGGCGCTCGACGGCGCCAGGGCGATCCTGATCGAGCGGTTCGGCGAGAACGCCGACCTGATCGGCGAACTGCGGGAGCGGATGTGGGCGCGGGGCCGCCTGGTCTCGCGGGTGTGCGCGGGCAGGCACGAGGACGGCGCCAAGTTCGCTGACTACTTCGAGTTCGACGAGCCGCTGCACAAGCTGCCCTCGCATCGGATCCTGGCGATGTTCCGTGGCGAAAAGGAAGGCGTCCTCAGCCTGGCGATGGATCCTGGCGAGGCGCCGGCAGATAGCACTGGCGCTTTGTTCTCGGAGAATGAAGCTCTCGTGGCCGAGCGGTTCGGCATCGCCAGCCAAGGCCGGCCCGCCGATCGCTGGCTTGCCGAGACGGTCAAGATGGCCTGGCGGTCGCGGATCCAGGCGCACCTCGGCGTGGACCTGCGCGTGCGATTGTGGCAGCGGGCCGAGGATGACGCGGTGGCCGTGTTCGCCGCGAACGTGCGCGACCTGTTGCTCGCGGCCCCGGCGGGGGCGCGGCCCACGATGGGCCTCGATCCGGGCTTTCGCACCGGGGTCAAGGTCAGCGTCGTCGACGGGACGGGCAAGCCGGTCGCCACCAAGACGATCTACCCGCACGAGCCGCAGCGCAGGTGGGACGAGTCGATCGCGGCGCTGGCCGGGCTGGCCGCCGCGCACCAGGTCGAGCTGATCGCGATCGGCAACGGCACGGCGTCGCGGGAGACCGACCGGCTGGCCGGTGACCTGATCAAGGCGCATCCGGGCCTGCGGCTGACCAAGGTCGTGGTGTCCGAGGCCGGCGCTTCTGTCTACTCGGCCTCGGCCTACGCGTCGCGCGAACTGCCCGGCATGGACGTGTCGCTGCGCGGCGCGGTGTCGATCGCGCGCCGGCTGCAGGACCCGCTGGCCGAGCTGGTCAAGATCGATCCCAAGTCGATCGGGGTCGGGCAGTACCAGCACGACCTCGCCGAGGGCAAGCTGTCGCGCTCGCTGGACGCCGTCGTCGAAGACTGCGTGAACGCGGTCGGCGTGGACGTGAACACGGCGTCCGCGCCGCTGCTCGCGCGCGTCTCCGGGATCAGCGAGTCACTGGCTGGCTCGATCGTGATGCATCGCGACGCCCGCGGGCCGTTCCGCGACCGGGCGGCGCTGCGGCAGGTGCCGCGGCTCGGCCAGAAGGCGTTCGAGCAGTGCGCGGGGTTCCTGCGGATCACCGGGGGCGACAACCCGCTCGACGCCTCCAGCGTGCATCCGGAGGCGTATCCCGTGGTCAAGCGCATCCTGGCGGCGGCAGGAACGCAGGTGCGCGGGCTCATAGGCAACGTCACCGTGCTGCGCTCGCTGCGACCAGGTGAGTTCACCGACGACAGGTTCGGGCTGCCCACGGTCACCGATATCCTGCGCGAGCTGGAAAAGCCCGGGCGTGACCCGAGGCCGGCGTTCAAGACCGCGGCGTTCGCCGAGGGGGTCGAGGCCATCGCCGACCTGGCGCCGGGGATGACGCTCGAGGGCGTGGTCACGAACGTGGCGGCGTTCGGGGCGTTCGTCGACGTCGGGGTGCACCAGGACGGGCTTGTGCACGTCTCCGAGCTGTCGCGGCAGTTCGTCAGCGATCCACGGCAGGTCGTCAAGCCGGGCGACATAGTCAAGGTCACGGTGCTGAGCGTGGACATCGCGCGCAAGCGGATCTCGCTGACCATGCGGGGCGAGCCGGGCTCGCGTGACGGTGACCGTGGTGGCCGGGATCGCCGGGGGGAGCGTGGTGGCCGGGATCGCCGCGGCGGCGGCCCGGACGGTGGCGGCGGCCGGGACGGCGCCGGCGATGGCGCGATGGCTCAGGCGCTGCGGCGGGCAGGCCTGGCCGGGCCTGGCACCGGCCGCCCTAGCGGAGCCTGATCCCGCCCGCCCCGGAGCCGGCGAACGTGAGGACTAGCGCGGCCACCGCCAGCACGCAGATCCCCCCCGTCACGAGCAGCGCCCGCCTGGCCCGGGCTTGCGCGCTGTCCTGGGCCGGCAGCAGGTGACTGAGCAGCCAGACCAGCAGGCCAACGGCCAGGATCGGGATCCCGACCGCGGGACGGTCCTTGAGTATCGCGATGCCGACCGCCGCGAAGGCCAGCGAGCTGCGGGTCCAGGCCAGCGCCGTGCGCTCGCCGGCGAGGCCAGGGTCGGCATCCTCAAGATCGTCGGGCTGAGCCTCCCGCGGGTCGCCGGTCAACCGCCGTGCACCTTTGAGTACAGGTCAACCGCGCCGGCGAGCAGGGCGATGACGGTGATCGTCAGCGACAAGATCCTGGGCAGCACGGAGCGGGCCATCGGCTCGCCGAGCCGCAGCGCGCGCTGGTTGCGCTTCCACTCGAAGTAGCTGAGCGCCGACAGCGCGGCGCCGAGCAGGATCAGCGGCGCCGCGATGGCCGACCGCCCCCACGGCACGCCCTTGAACGGCGGCAGCAACTGGGCGACACCGAGGCCAGCCACCACGAGCGCCAGGGACGTGCGGCTCCAGGCAAGGAACGTCCGCTCGTTGGCCAGCGTGAACCTGGCGTCTGGCTCGGTGCCCTCGGGTTGGCCCACACCCGACTATAACCGCGCGCCGCGTCCCATCTCGGGTCAGGCCCCGCGCGATGGGCTAGCTGGCTCGCCGGATCCGGCGATACGGTGTCACGAATCGAGCCAAGCACCGCGCGGCCTCGTCCGGCCCGGGTGCACTGGAGGTGCGGCACGTCATGGCTGTTCTCGTCGGCGACCTCGACCTGCCGGAGTTCGACATCAGCGAGGCCGGGCTGACCGGCGAGGTGTACCACGAGCGGCTGGCCGAGGTCGGGGCGCGCGGCTGGCTGGCCAGGTCGCCGATCGCGTACGTGGTGCTCGATCGCGAGTCAGGCGAGTTCTTCCTGCGGGCCAGGCAGACCGCGTTCCCCGGTCGCGAGATCGCCGGGTTGTTCGGCATCACTGGCGGCCGGCTGGCCGAGCAGATCGACGCGAACATCTTGAACCTGACCGGTGACCGGCACCGCAGGCTGCGGGCCCTGGTAGGACCCGCGTTCACGCCGCGGGCCGCGGCTCGCTGGCGGCCGGCCATGCGCCAGATCGCCGAGGAGCTGTGGGCCGGGCTCGGCGGCGGATGCGAGTGCGAGTTCGTCTCGTGGTTCGCGGGCCCGTTCCCGGCGCGGACGATCGCCGAGGTGATCGGCGCGCCGCAGGCCGACGCCGGGGCGTTGCAGGAGTGGTCGGGCTGGGTGCAGCGGCAGTTCGACATCCGGGCGCTTGCCGAGCAGCCAGAGCGGATCGAGCGGGCCGTCTGCGAGCTGTACGACTACGTGGCGGATCTGCTCGCCCGCCGGCGCGCGGAACCGGCCGACGACCTGATCAGCGCGCTGCTCGCGGCGGAGGCCGAGGGCGAGCGGCTGTCCGCCGGCGAGTGCGTCAACCTGGTGCTCAACGTGCTGGCCGGCGGCGTCGACACCACGACGGCGCAGCTCGCGCACGCGCTGCGGCTGTTCGCCGCGCACCCGGATCAGTGGGAATCGCTCGGCCAGCGACCGGACCTGGTCCCCGGGGCGGTCGATGAGGTGCTGAGGTTCGAGCCGATCACGCCGTTCACCGCCAGGATCTGCACCGAGCAGATCGTCCACCGGGACGTGATCTTCCCGGCCGGGACGATCGTCGCGATCTGCGCCGAGCGCGCCAACAGGCAGGCCGCGGCCGGCGAGGACTTCGACATCGCCGCGGAGCGGGCCGGTGACCGGGTGCTGACCTTCGGCGCGGGAGCCCATTTCTGCCTCGGCCAGAACCTGGCCAGGGCGGAGCTCGAGGAGGCGATCGGCTTCCTCGCGCCGCGACTTGCCGGCCTGCGCGCCGCCGGGCCTGCGCGCCTTGGCGGGGTCGAGGGGATCTACGGGATCGAGTCGCTGCCGCTCGCCTGGGGATCCGCCTCGCCGCGTGCGGGCGCATAGCCGCTCGTCCCTG
>JASIBM010000373.1 GCA_030045175.1 Streptosporangiaceae bacterium
CCGAGCGAGGCGACGCTCCGGCCGGCCCTGGCGGCTAGCCGCCGTTGCAGCTGCCTGGCCAGCGGGGATCCGGCAGCCAGCACCAAGCCGCCAGGAGCCAGGGCGACGCCCCGGCGGTGAGCCCATGCGGCCACGTACGCCGTCATCCTGTCGATCACCCCGCCAGGCGCGCGCAGCCCGTAGACCTCGTGCAGCTCAGCGACCAGCTTGATCTCGATACCGACCACCGCCAGCGTCTCGGTCGCGATCTCCACGCCCACGGCGGGCGGGAACGGCAGCACGGCCCACGCCCCTACCGCGACACCCACGGCGGCCGACGCGCGCGAGGCGCCCTCGATCAGCGCGTTGGCGAGCTCGTCGGGTGACCGGTCGGGAAACTGGGCGCGCAGCGCCGCGAGGTCGCGGACCGGCAGTCTCGGTGCCATCGCGAGAACCTGTGAGCTGAGCCACCTGCCGCCGGATGTAACGCCGTGCCCGCCCCGGCGCGCGGCTCGGCCCACGGTGGCCCCGAGCCTGCGGATGCCGTGATCCCTGTCCTCGGCCAGCTGCTCTCCGGCACGCCGGTGCCTGCGCCGCCGCCGACCCCCTCGCTCCTGCTGGTCCGCGAGCTCGACCGCCTCGGACACGGCCTCAAGCGCGGCCTCGGTGACCTCGTCCGGCTCGCCGTCCGGGGGATTGCCCGCGCGCCGCCTCCTGATCATGATGAGTCACCACGCGGATCGACAACATTAGCCGTGGCCGACACGTCACGGATTACTGGCATCACCACACCAGCGTAGGGCTGCCCTAGCCGGGGTCAGGAGGCGAATCGCTGCGCGGCGGAGGAATAGTCGAGCAGGTCGGCCTTGGTGAACCAGACCTCGATCTCCCTTTCGGCCTCCTCAGCGTTGCCCGACGCGTGGATCAAGTTGGCCACCGGGAGGCCGTTCGCGTTGGCGTATGCCTTGCTGACGTGAGCGAAGTCGCCCCGGATGGTGCCGGGAGCGGCCTGGTCGGGATAGGTGGATCCGACTAGCTTGCGAACGCAAGGCACGGCGCCCACCCCCTCTAGCACGAGCGCGATCACCGGGCCGGACTGCATGAACTGCGCCATCGAGTTGTATACGCCGGCCCCGAAGCGCTCCTCGAGGTCGAAGTAGTGCCGCCTGGTGAGCTCGGCGTCCATCCACACCATCTTGGCCGCGACAATCTTGAGCAGCGCGTCTTCGAAGCGCGTCAGCACTCGGCCGGTCAGTCCGCGCGAAACGGCGTCCGGCTTGAGCAGGACCAGGGTCCGCTGGATGCCGCTGTCGTCGGTCATGCTCTTTTGCTCCTTTTTGGGTCGCTGCCAGTTCCGGCGAACATTTTGCCCGGCTGCCGGTCGCCGCACAGCTTACCGGCAGGCTGGAACCCCCCCGCACCCGGCGTTCGTTGTCGAGCGAACAGTGTTGTCGAGCGGACAGTTGAGTCGGCCTATGGTTCGGCCTGCGCCTGACATGTACGGTTCTGCTGGATAGTCTGCTAACTGGTCACGAAATGGAATAGTCGGCACGTGAAGTGCCGCGCAGGCGCGCGTTCGCCAGAGCCAAAAGTAGGGAAGATGAAGATGCCGCGGCAGGTGGCGACGCAGGTGGCGACGCTGACCGGCCGTGAGGGTCGCATAGAGTGACCGCCCAACACCAACAAGGCCCTGGTGACCTGGGCCTGCCGCCAGCTCGGGCGAAGGACGCGAAGGAGGATGATCGAGTGGCTCGACCGGAGGCAGCCGCTCCGTCGGAGCCGTCTGAGCCGTCGGTTCAGTCTGAGCCGTCGGAGCCGCCGCCGCAGTCTGAGCCGTCGGAGCCGCCGCAGCAGTCTGAGCTGCTGGAGCCGCCGCAGCAGTCTGAGCTGCTGGAGCCATCTGAGCCGTCTGAGCCGTCGGCGCCGCCAGAACAGTCAGAGCCGCTGCAGCCCTCGGCGCCAGAGCAGTCTGAGCAGTCAGAGCCGCCAGAGCAGTCTGAGCTGCTGGAGCCGTCGGCGCCGCCGGAGCAGTCAGAGCCGCCGCAGCCCTCAGCGCCGTCTGAGCCTCCGCAGCCCTCAGCGCCGTCTGAGCCGCCGCAGCCGTCTGGCCGGGCTGGCCGGGCTGGCCGGCCGCGTCACCGGTCGGTGCGACAGCGGCGCAGGCAGATCGTGCTGCGAGTGCTGCTGGCGCTGGTGACCACGTTCGTCCTCATCGTCGGCTGGTCGGTCGACCAGGCCATGACCGCGCCGGGCGGCGGTACCTTTTCCGAGCGCATCGCCGAGTGGGCGCGCAACCACGACCTGGGCGCCCTGGTCACGTTTGGCGAGTGGCTGACCTACGACCCGCCCCGGCTGGGCGGCAAGCTGAACACCAACCTCAACAAGCTCGGCGGCACCGTGCTGTTGTCCTGCCACAAGGACAAGCACCAGGCCAGGTGCAAGAAGCACTACCACGGGATCAGGCCGATCATCCCGGCGAACATCGGCTCGCCCGCGGGCAAGCCGCTCCCTGGCGAGGGCGTCTGGAAGGTAGCGGTATCCGTGAAGGGGGTGCCTGCCGTCTTCAAGACCTACGTGCGCGAGAGCAAGACCCTCACCTCGTACTACGCGGGCATCGTCTCGATGGACCAGCGGCTGCTGAAGTTCTACCTGCGCCCGGGCACCGAGGACCCCGGCTACGGCTTCGGCGCGCCGATGGACATCGCGCCCGGTCATCGCCGCGGCCTGGTGGCCACCTTCAACAGCGGCTTTCGCATCGCCTCCGCCGAGGGTGGCTTCTACCTCAACGGCCACCACGACGGCACGCTGATCAAGGGCGCCGCGTCCGAGGTCTACTACCGGGACGGCAGGCTGGCCATCGGGCGGTGGGGCTACGGCCCGCTGCACCTGGGCCCCGACGTCGTCGGCGTGCGCCAGAACCTCAAGCTGATCGTCATGAACGGCAAGGTGCCCGCGTCGGTCAACCAGGACGTGGAGTCGAACTGGGGCGCGACCCTGGGCGGCGCCTACTACGTCTGGCGATCGGGCATCGGCATCACCAAGGACGGCAGGATCATCTTCGTGTACGGGCCGGCCCTGGACGCGCAGACGCTCGCCGACCTGCTGAAGCGGGCCGGCTGCTGGACCGCGATGGAACTTGATATCAATCCAGACTGGATGTCCTTCATGTACTATCTGCCGGACGGCCATCCAGCCAACCCCACCCCGCACAACCTGTTGTCCAGCCAGATCCAGCCAGCCGACCGGTACTACTACCTCTCCAACAGAGACTTCACGGCGGTCTTCGCTCGATGACACTTCCGAAGCCAGCGACCCGGGTAACCGAGCCGCCGGGTGGCGCAGCCACGCGGCTGGCCGGCTCGGCCCGCTGGCTCAAGGCCGTGGTGCAGGCCACCCGGCCGAGGCAGTGGCCGAAGAACCTGCTGGTGTTCGCCGCCCCGCTGGCCGGGGACACGGTGGGCCGCCACGACGGGTTCTGGTACGCGCTGATCGCCGCCGTCGCGTTCGTGGCCGCGTCGTCGGCCGTCTACCTGGTCAACGACGCGGTGGACGCCGAGCGAGATCGTGGCCACCCGTACAAGAAGTCCCGGCCGATCGCGTCGGGCCGGCTGCGTGAGCGGCACGCGATCGCGCTCGCCGTGCTGCTCGTGCTGGGTGCGGTCGGGGCCGGCCTCGCGATCGGCGAGCCGTGGCTGGCGGCGGCCGTCGGGGTATACCTGGTCATATCGTTCCTGTACTCCGCGTGGCTCAAGCACGTTCCCGTGATCGAGCTGATCTGCGTCGCCTCGGGCTTCGTCTTGCGCGTCCTCGGCGGAGCGGCGGCGACGCACGTGCCGCCCTCTGGCTGGTTCCTGCTCGTGTGCAGCCTCGGCGCGCTGATGGTCGCGATAGCCAAGAGGTATACCGAACTGACCGTGCTCGCAGGCGACGCGGCCAAGCACCGACCGGCGATGCGCGGCTACTCGGCCTGGATGCTGCGGCTGGCGCAGCGGGCCGTCTCGGTGACGATGATCGTGTCCTACGTGCTCTGGGCCGCGACCGAGCCGACGGCGAAGCGGCAGATCTGGCATCTGATCAGCTCGATCGCCCTCGCCTGCGCGCTGATCAGGTTCGACAGGCTGACGGCGCGGGCCACGAGCAAGCCGGTCGAGGACCTGATTTCCCGCGATCCGGTGATGGTGGTAAGCGAGCTCGCCTGGCTCGCGCTGTTCGCGGCCGGACTATGAAGGCGGCGCGGGTTCCAACACAGAGGGGTGTGACGTGCTCGACAACCTCGGCAGGCCAGGCAGGATACTGCTGCTAGGCGGGACGAGTGAGATCGGCCTGGCCATCATCGCCGCCCTGGCGGCCCCGCGAGACACCGAAGTTCTGCTCGCCGGGCGTGATGAGCAGCGGCTGGCGGCGGCAGGGAAGGAACTTCCCTTCCAGGCCACCCCGCTGGCCTTCGACGCGCTGTCGGTCGCCACTGCCGAGCCGGCGATAGAGCATGCGTTCGCCGGCGGGCCCATCGACCTCGTGATCGCGGCGACCGGCGTGCTCACTGCGCAGGCGGAGCTTGATCGCGATCCGCCGCTCGCGGCGCGGATGATCGACGTCAACTTCACCAGTCATGTCACGACCCTGCTGGCGGCGGCGGCGAAGATGCGCGCGCAGCGGACGGGCACGATCGTGGTGCTCTCATCGATCGCGGCGGTCAGGCCGAGGAAGGCCAACTTCGTGTACGGAGCCGCCAAGGCGGGGCTCGACGCGTTCGCTCGCGGGCTGACCGATGCGCTCGCGGGCACCGGGGTGCGGGTGCTGCTCGTCCGGCCTGGCTTTGTCATCGGCCGGATGACGGCGGGCATGAGCGCGGCGCCGTTGTCGTCCACCCCGGAGCAGGTTGGCAAGGCCGTCGCGGCCGCGCTCGCGGGGTCGCGCACGCAGGTCTGGGTTCCGCGCAGCCTCGGGCTGCTCGCCGTGCTGCTGCGGCTCATACCCCGCCCGCTATGGCGTAAGATGCGGCGATAAACCCACTGTAACCCCCCTCGATTCGTTCGGTGCTGCCGGCGAATCTGGGCAGGTCTGGCTGCGCCACCCTCGCGAGCCAGTGACAAGATCAATAAGAGTCATATTTCATAGTCGTTATTCATCCCATAGCATCGCGATACTCGCTACTTTGGTCGTATCGTTAGCCTTCTCATCAAGGTTGGCAAAGCGAGCTGACGTGACTTATCGGGCGACCACCACCGACCAGCGCGCTGGTCGGCCAGCCGAGCCCGTGCCCGCGCTGGCACGGCCCGTGCGTACCGGCCGGATGCCGCAAGTCGCGAGTGAGGTCCGCGTTCCGCGGCCTGAGACGGGCCACGGGCTCGATGACGGCTCGGAGCCCGGCCAGCTCGCGCCTGCCGACTTGGACGGCAGGCCGGCCGTGTCCGTGCTGACCGGCCCGGCCGGATACGGCAAAACCCAGCTCGCGCTGGCCTGCCTGACCGGGCGGTCTCGATCGGGCGCGGCGGATGTGCAGGCATGGGTGCGGGCGTCGAGCCGGTCGGCGGTCGTGGCCGCCTACGCCCAGGCGGCTCGCGACCTCGGCCTGACCGGCGAGGGGGCGCCGGCCGAAGCCAGCGCGACCAGGTTCCGCGACTGGCTGAGCCGCACCGAGCACCGGTGGATCGTCGTCTTCGACGACGTGTCAGACTTCGCCGTGCTCGACGGGCTGTGGCCGGCCGGGTCTAGCGGTCGGGTGCTCGTTACCTGCCACCCGTCGCTGCGCGCCGCCGACCTGGCGCAGCTTTCCGCGCTCCGCCCGCAGGTCTGCCGAATCGATGCGTTCAGCCCCAGGGAGGCGCTCAGCTACCTGGCCATCAGGCTCCCGAGCGACGTTGACACCCGGGTGCAAGCCGTGGACCTGGCCGCCGATCTTGGCTACCTGCCACTGGCCATGGATCTGGCAGCGTCGACGATGGTGGGCGCGTCCATGAGCTGCCGCGACTACCGGGTCAGATTCGCCGAGCGCCGGCCGGAACTCGCGCTCCCTGCGGGCGGGGTGTCCCCGGTTGAGGTCGCCTGGACGCTAGCGCTTGACGAGGCTGACCTGCTCGGGCCGGCCGGCCTCGCCCGCGCCGTTCTCGTGCTCGTGGCCTTGCTGCCCGAGGGCGGGGTGCCGGCTCAGGTTCCGATGAGCGCGGCGGGACGCAGGTACGCGCAGGTGTGCACGGGCAACCGGGTGATCGATCAGAACCAGGTTCGCGCCGCGATCTCCAATCTCGCGCGGTTCAACCTGGTCCAGCTGGACCAGCCGGACTCGACGCCGCTGGTGGCGGTGCATCCGGCGATCCAGGCGGCCGTCCTGCGGCTCATGTCCCCATCGGTCCTCCAGGCCGCGGCGCGCGCGGCGGCGGACGCGATGCTCGATGCCGCGCCCCAGCTGGAACCGGAGCCTGAGGCGTTGCGGGCGCTGGCGGAAGGCGTGGCCGGCCTCGGAGCGCTGGCCGGTGAGCTGCTGTGGCGGCCGGCGCCGCATCCGGTGCTGATGGCCGCGGGCGACAGCCTTGCGGACGCCGGGCTAACCGCGTCGGCGGCCGATCACTGGCAATCCCTGCTCGGCTCGAGTGAGCGATTCACGGGCCGTGACAGCGCGTCCACGCTGATGCTGGGCGACCGCCTGGCCGAGGCTCTCGCCAGTACCGACAGGGTCGATGACGCGATCAGGATTTCCCTGGCCAGCCTGGCCGCCCGGGAGCGGGCGCGCGGCCCGCGCCACCAGGACACGCTAGCCACGCGGGCGAGCCTGGCTCGCCTGTACCGGATGGCAGGGATGCTTGACGAGGCGATCGAGATGTCCGAGCGGGTCCTCGCCGACCGGGCGTGGGTGCTTGGCATGGAGCATCGCGAGACCTTGGTGGCCCGCCGCGACCTGGCTAGCTGCCGGCTGGCGGCCGGGCAGGCGGATCAGGCCGTCGACCTGTACCAGGTGAACGTCGGTGAGTGGGAGCGCCTGGTCGGAGCCGAACACCAAGAGGCGCTTGGCGAAAGCGCCAGCCTCGGCTACGCCTTGCAGTCCAGTGGCCAGCTAGACGTGGCCATCGCGGTCTTCCGCAAGATCCGGACCATCAGCGAGCGGGTGCTTGGCCCCAGCCACCCGCAGACGCTCGCGACCGTGGCCAGCCTCGCCTTCGCTTACCGCACGGCCGGCCGGATGAAGGATGCCATCCCCTGCTACCGCCAGGTGCTCGCCGGACGAGAGGCCACGCTCGGCGCTGACCATCCTGACACGCTGACTGCCCTGGCGAACCTGGCCTCCTGCTTCCACTCGGCGCACCGGATGAAGGACGCCATACCGCTGTACGAGCGCCTGCTCGCCGATCGGGAACGGATTCAGGGGCCTGACCACCCAGACACGCTTACGACGCAGGGAAACCTGGCCGGGGGGTATCACTCCGCCGGGCGCATGACTGACGCGCTCCCGCTCTACGAGCGAGCCCTGGCTGGCTTCGAACGCGTTTTCGGCCCAGAGCGCCGCGAGACGCTGATATCTCGTGCTAATCTAGCTAATGCCTACCACGTGGCACGTCGGCGTACTGACGCGATTGCCGTATTTGAACGGACGCTGGCCGATGCAGAACGGGCGCTCGGGGCAGACGATCCCCTAACCCGGACAATTAAGGACAATCTTCATGCAGCACTACAATTAACAGGTAGTCCCGCAGACCGCTGCCTGGCGGCGACCGCACTTGCCAGCACCCGTTATCGCTCGTCGCTGCTGGGGATAACGCGCGAAGCTCAAGTTTAAATTGCAGCTTGCTGCGCGTTTGCCGTCCTTGCCTGGGGGAAATTGTTTGCGGACTCATTAACGTTTTCTTAATTTTCTCCAGCGTTGGCGCAACCGTTCTGTGGGCATGATCATTCGCGGCCAGGCGGGGGCGTCGTGCCGACGCCCGAGCCGCGCTGGTAACCGGGAGCAAGGAGGCGTTCGCTGTGAGAACGACAGGCTCGACCCTCACCCGAACTCAGCAGATCCCCGTGGGCGCCCAGCGGATGCACGTCGCGATGATCGCACCGCCGTACTTCGACGTGCCGCCCAAGGCCTATGGCGGGATCGAGACCGTGGTCGCGGACCTGGTCGACGCGCTGGTCGCGCGCGGCCACAAGGTCACGCTCATCGGCGCAGGCCAGCACGCGACCCGCGCGCAGCGGTTCGTGAGCACCTACGATTCGGGGCCGGCCGACAGGCTGGGCGAGCCCATGCCCGAGCTTGTGCACGCCGCCAAGGTGGCTGGCATCCTCGACGCGCTCGACGCGGACGTGATTCATGATCACACGATGGCCGGACCGCTGATGGCGAGGGGACGCCTGACGCCAACGGTGGTGACCGCCCATGGCCCGGTGCACGGCGATCCAGGCGAGTTCTATCGCGCGCTGGGCGGTACGGTCCACTTCGTCGCCATCTCGAACGCCCAGCGATCGAGCGCGCCCGATCTGCCGTGGGCGGCGACGGTGCACAACGCGATCCGGGTCGAGACGTTCCCGTTCCGTCCGGACAAGGAAGGCTACGCGTTCTTCCTCGGCAGGTTCCACCCAGAGAAGGCGCCGCACCTGGCCATCGACGCCGCCAGGGCCGCTGGCCTGCCGATCGTCATGGCAGGCAAGTGCTCCGAGCCCATCGAGCGCGCCTACTTCGAGCGCGAGATCGAGAGCCGGAAGGGGCCTGACGTGTCAATCGTCGGCGTGGCCGACGCGGCCACCAAGCGGCGACTGCTCGCACGCGCGGCCTGCCTGCTGTTCCCGATCTGCTGGGAGGAGCCGTTCGGCCTGGTCGTGATAGAGGCGATGGCCTGCGGCACCCCGGTCGTGGCGCTTCGCCGGGGTGCCGCGCCCGAGCTTATCGTCCACGGTCAGACCGGGATCGTCGTGGACGAGCCGGGTGAGCTCGCGGATGGCATCGCCCAGGCTCGCTCGATCGATCCGGCCGCATGCCGCAAGCACGTCGAGACTGGCTTCGCCGTCGACGTGATGGCCGAGGGCTACGAGTCTGTCTACCGCCAGATCCTGGCGATGGCGCCAGAGCCCTGGCTGGTCATTCCCGAAGCGCCGATGATGGGCTGGCCTGGCGGGCGGAATCTCAGTGCCAGCAACTGAGCAGCGGCGACTGAGCTAGCCCTCAGTTGTCACTTTCGCCGCAGCCGCAACATGCCCTGTCGGTAGCGTCGGCCCGGAGGGAGCGCCAGGACGCGCCCTCCGGGCCGACGGCAGCCGTCGGCTCACGGCGAGGGCGGCGACTCCGGCCATCGCGGTCAAGGCGAACGCGGCCCCGACCCCGGCCGCCAGCGGCCAGCCGAGATGCACCGCGGTGCTGATCGCGGCGCCACCGATGCCGATGCCAAGCGCGCTGCCAAGGACATCGGCCAGGTTGAGCGAGGCTGCCGCCCATCCCTCCCGGCCCGGAGGCGCCTGCTTGAGCATCATCAGCGACAGCGGTGCGTAGCAAAGCCCCATCCCGAGCCCGCCGACAGTCCAGGCGATGATCCCCTCGGCCACCGGCACGCCGGGGCGCAGCAGCAGCACCAGCCCGGCGATCCCCGCCAGTATGATCGACACGCCGATCCGCACCAGGCGCCTGCCCTCCCAGCGCCCGCTCATCCGCGCCTGAATCCAGGCGCCCGCGGTCCAGGCCAGCGTCGCCCCGGTGACCGCGAAGCCCGCCACCACGCTGCTGTGGTGCCGGATAATCGTGATCGTCAAGGTCACGAACGCGTCCGCGCCGAAGAACGTGAACGTCAGCAACCCCCGGCCGAGGATGGTCGCGGGGAACCCTGGTCGCGCGGCGAAGGTTCCCTCGGGCAGCAGGCGCCGCAGCACGCGCAGCCCGGCGACGGCGCCAGTGACCATGAGCGCCACGCCCAGGGCGGTCACCGCTCCGTCCGAGGACCTAGCCCCGCCGGAGCCAGTGGCCAGCGTCAGCCCGCCGAGGAACATCCCCGCGGTCAGCGCGGCGCCGACGCCGTCGATCAGCCGGTGGCCATCGGTGGCCGGCACCCGCGGTGGCCCGAGCCGCGCGAGGGCCGGTATCGCGAACGGCCCGGTGACCGCGATCAGCGGCAGCAGCCCGAGGAAGACCCAGCGCCAGCCGAATAGCCTGGCGACCTCGGCGGACAGCGCGGGCCCTGCCATGCCGGGGGCGACCCAGGCCGTGGACAGCACGGCCATCATCTTGGCCCGCAACCGATCCGGCAGGCTCCGCCCGATGGCGGCGTATGCCACCGAGGGAATGGCCCCGGCGCCAAGCCCTTGCAGCGCCCGCCCTGCCACCAGCACCTGCATCGAAGGCGCGAGGCCGGCCACCGCAAGGCCAGCGCAGAACACGACGATCCCGGCGATGTACGGCACCACCGGCCCGCTGCGGTCGGCGGCACGGCCGGCGGCCACGATGCCGACCACGGTGCCGAGCATGAACGCGCTGAACACGAACCCGTACAGGCTCAGCCCGTGCAGGTCCCTGGCCACCAGTGGCATCACGGTGACCACCGCCAGCGCCTCCGCGGCCACGAACGTGATGGTCAGCACCAGGCCGGTCACCAGGGCCCGCCGGCTGGGCGCCCAGAGGCCGTCGGTCATGTGCGCTCCCATCCGCCCCCGGCTAGCACGTCCTCGTGCCGCGCCCCGAGCATAGGAGCTGAAGCGCGCTTGAAGTCAAGGGCGGCAGACGGCCCCGCGGTCGGCCCCCGACACCAGCGCCGCGTACTTGGCCAGCGCACCGCTCGGGTAGTTCGGGGCTGGCCGCTTCCAGCCCGCTCGCCGCCGCTCCAGCTCGGCGTCGTCGACAAGCAGGTCAAGCCGCCGGGCGCCGACGTCGAGCACGATCGGGTCGCCGTCAGCCACCAGCGCGATCGGCCCCCCGTCGAACGCCTCGGGCGCCGCGTGCGCGATGCACGCGCCGAACGTCGCACCGGAGAACCGGCCATCCGTGACGAGCACCACGTCCTTGCCGAGCCCGGCTCCCTTGATTGCCGCGGTGACCGCGAGCATCTCACGCATGCCAGGCCCGCCCTTCGGGCCCTCGTAGCGGATCACGAGCACGTCGCCCTTGCGCACCCGGCCAGTCGTGACCGCGGCGAAGCAGTCCTCCTCCCGCTCGAAAACCCGCGCGGACCCCTCGAACCGCACGTCCTCAAGGCCGGGCACCTTCACGAGCGCGCCGTTCGGCACGAGGCTGCCGCGCAGCACGGCGAGGCCGCCTTCCCGGCCGATCGGATCGGATACCGGCCGCACCACGTCACCGTCCGGCCGCGCGGCGTCAGCCACGTTCTCGGCCAGCGTCCGCCCGTTCACCGCCACCGCGTCGCCGTCGACCAGGCCGGCGCCGAGCAGTTCGCGCAGCACCACGGGCAGCCCGCCCACCTGGTCAAGCTCGCTCATCACGAACCTGCCGACTGGCCGCATCGAGGCGATGTGCGGGGTGCGGCGGCTGACCGCGTCGAAGTCGTCCAGGCTCAGCTCGACGCCGGCCTCCGCGGCGATCGCCAGCAGGTGCAGGACCGCGTTGGTTGAGCCCGCCGTCGCCATCACGACCGTCGCCGCGTTGAGGAACGCGGCCCTGGTCATGATGTCGCGCGGGCGCAGCCCGGTCGCCAGGGCGCGGACCGCCGCCGCCCCCGTGGCCCGCGCGAGCGCCGCCCGCTCGGCCGTGACCGCCGGGGGAGTGGCCGACCCTGGCAGCGCCATCCCGAGCGCCTCCGCGCACGCCGACATGGTGTTGGCCGTGTACATCCCGGCGCACGACCCGGCGCCAGGGCAGGCGGCGCGCTCGATCGCGAGCAGGTCAGCATCCGGCATCTCGCCAGCCGCCTGCGCGCCGACGGCCTCGAACACGTCCTGGATCGTGATCGTCCGGCCGAGCGCCCGCCCAGGCAGGATCGTGCCGCCGTACAAGAACGCGGAAGGCACGTTCAGCCGGGCGCACGCCATCAGCATGCCTGGCAGCGACTTGTCGCAGCCGGCGATCGCGACCAGGGCGTCGAACCGCTCGGCGTGCACCATCAGCTCCACCGAGTCTGCGATCACCTCGCGGCTCACCAGGGACGCCTTCATGCCCTCGTGCCCCATCGAGATGGCGTCGGACACCGCGATCGTGCCGAACTCGATCGGCACGGCGCCCGCCTGCCGCACCCCCTCCTTCGCCGTGGCGGCCAGCGAGTTCAGGTGCACATTGCACGGCGTCACCTCGTTCCACGACGACGCGATCGCGACCTGTGGCAGCGCGAGGTCGGCTTCGCTCAGCCCGACCGCGCGCAACATCGCGCGCTGCGGGGCGCGGGCGGGACCAGTGGTCAACGGGCCGCTGCGCGGCCGTGGCAGTTGCGTCATGTTCGGTCAAGCCCTTTCATAAGCGGAACGGTTACCTGGTGGTTCATGCAGCCTGGGCACGCCCGGTCAAGCGGGAACCAGCGCCCTGGCCCTGCTCGCAGCAGGCCGTCGCCCGGCCGGCCCGGTCCGGCTTCGTCATCGAGCCACCCTCTTAGCGAGTTCCGCCGAGAGGGCGTCCGCCCATGCCCTGGTCGTGGGTGCGCCTCCGGCGCCGAGTACCGCGTCCACGGCCGACTCGAGATCAGCCGCGGCCGCGTGCTCGCCCAGATGGGACAGCATCAAGGCGGAGGAGAGAACAGCGCCGGCCGGATTGGCCTTGCCGGTGCCAGCGATGTCCGGCGCCGAGCCGTGCACAGGCTCGAAGACCGAAGGGCCGGTCCGATCGGGGTTGATGTTGCCGCTCGGCGCCAGGCCGAGACCGCCGGTCAGCGCGGCGGCCAGGTCGGTGATGATGTCGCCGAACAGGTTGTCCGTGACGATCACGTCGAACCTGCCCGGATCGTCGACCAGGTACAAGCAGGCCGCGTCCACGTGCGCGTAGTCAAGCTCGACGCCCTGCTCCGCGGCGACCTCGCGGGCGACCCGCAGCCACAGGTCGCCCGCGTGGACGAGCACGTTGGCCTTGTGCACCAGCGTGAGCCTGCCGCTACGGCCGGCGGCCAGCGCGGCCGCGTACCGCACGCACCGCTCGACGCCGGCCCGGGTGTTCAGCGATTCCTCGGTGGCCGTCTCGAACGCCGTGCCGCGGTGCACGGTCCCGCCCGCTCCGGCGTAGAGGCCCTCGGTGTTCTCCCTGACCACGACCAGGTCGATCCCCGGCGCGCCGCGGCTCATCACGCTGTGCTGGCTTTCCAGGCTGGGCCGCAGCCGAGAGGGGCGAAGGTTGACGTAGAGGTCGAGCTCGGCGCGCAGGCGGAGCAGCAGGCCGCGCTCGAGCACGCCGGGCGGTACCGACGGGCTGCCGACGGCGCCGAGCAGGATCGCGTCGGCCTTGCGCAGGTTCTCGAGCACGTCGTCGGGCAGCACCTGGCCGGTGCGCAGGTAGTGCTCGCTGCCCAGCGGGCAGGGCCGCCAGTGAACCACGAACCCGTGGCGCCTGCCAGCCTGGTCGATCACATCCCTCGCGACGGCAATGACCTCTGGCCCGATCCCGTCACCGGGTAGGTCGGCGATTACGTAGGAGCGCAAATGGCACCAGCCCCTCAATCCTACTTTATCATCATAGCAACGCAAGCGAATTCCGCCCGCACGAGCGTACCGCGCAGCCTTGCCCCAACTCCGGCCTAGCCAAACTGACGCCTAGTAGGCAGGACCGAACAACGTTCCATCCCGCTAAGCAGCGGGCGTAATATTGCACCGATCATTGTCCGGTGTGTGCGCCCGCTGTGTACTAGACTTCCACAGATTGCGCCGGTAGACTAACAACGAGCAGCAAGGCCGTTGACGATCGGCTATAAACATATTACGATGGGATTTGAAATGGCAGCAACCAGCGCTTCCCTGCAAGAGCTAGTCGACAGTTTAGCACGCAAGGCCCGGGCGGATTACTATAATCCATACACGCGTTTCGACTGGCCGCCTGCGCTGCCTGCGGACGCCTGGTGGATGAGTCCGGAGTTCTTGAGTGTCCATGGCACCTCCCTGGTCGAGGACGAGGTTCTCCTGAAATCGCTGGCGCGGTACGAGACGGTCAACTTCTTCAGCTTGAACATCCACGGCATCCGCGAGTTGATCGTGGAAGTAGCGCTCCGCATCCACACCCCGCGGTTCGCCGCTTTCTCGGATTTCTTGCACCATTTTCTCGGTGAGGAAAATGAGCACATGTGGTTCTTTGCCGAGTTCTGCAACAGGTACCACGGCAAAATCTACCCCGCCTTGCCCTCTTTTCCAGCTAAAGCGTCATTCGGTGTCAATTGGAAAGATGTCATCGTATTTGGCCGTATAGTAATTTTTGAGGAGATCGTTGACTACTACAACAAGCGGATCGGCGCAGACGGACGCCTGCCTGCCGTGGTGCGCGAATTGCACAGCGCCCATCACCATGACGAAAGTCGCCACGTGGCCTTCGGCAAGCGTTTCGTGAAGCACCTGTACGACAACGCGGTGGCGGCGGACGACCAGGGCGGAGCACGCGCCGACGTGGAGAATTATCTTAAGTCCTATATGAGCTACTCAGTGGCCAGCCTATACTCCGCGCGGGCTTACCGCGACGCTGGAATCGCGCGGACAACAGACATCCGGCGCTCGGCGCTCGCGCACCCGGCAAGGCAGCAATTCCACCTGGCCACGATGGCCCGGGTAAACAACTTCTTCGTGAATAATGGAATATTCGAGACTAAGTGGGCCGGGGTTGATGGCAGCTGATCACGCCTCGGAGGACCCGCGAATGGCTGCGATCATAGATTTCTTGCTCCAGCACAATCCAACGATAGAATCGGTGGGCTGGACGGATGATCTGATAGACAGCCGAATTCTCGACTCGCTAGCTTTTGCGGAGTTCTTTGTGCTCCTTGAAGACCTGTACGGGAGCGAAATTGACTTGGAATATTTCGATGTCGAGAACCTCCGGACGCTCGAGCGGATTCAGAACACCTTCTTCGGTGGCCAGCAGCGGTCAGCCGGAGCCCGGTAAGCTCCCGGCTATGGCATTCGACACTGGATTTGCCGCGCGGGATGGCCTGGCCACGCTGGGCCATGATGCGGTGGCCTTGCGCCAGGCGGTGGATGACATGTTCGCGGCGTGGGCCGCCCGCTGCGGTGCCCGTTCCGCGCTGTATCCGCCGTTGCTCCGCGTCGCCGACCTGGCGCGTTTCGATTACTTTGTAAACTTTCCCCACCTGGGATTGTGCGCGGCGGCCGTATCCGATGCGGCGGCACCCGAATTGGCACGGCAATACCTCCAGTCGCCCGGGGCTCAGATCGCGGCCAGTGACCTGGAGGCGGCAGGCTACATGCTGCCGTCCGCGGCCTGCTACGGCGTCTATCTCTCCCTCAGCGGCGAGGATCTCCAAGCGCCGGTGACGATCACCACGATCGCGCAGTGCTTCAGGCGGGAGCAGTCCTACGACGGGCTGCGCCGCCTGCGCGGGTTCACGATGCGGGAGATCGTGACCGTCGGCCACCAGGCGCAGGCGAAGGATCACATCGCCGCCTTCCGTGATGTCGTGCTCGATTGCGCGGAGCGGCTCGGCATGCCGCTTGGGGTCCAGGCCGCCACCGACCCGTTCTTCGATCCGCGCGGGTCGCGTGCGAGCTCGCAGCTGCTCTTCCCGGTCAAGGAGGAGTTCGTCTCGGCGGACGGCGTCGCCATCGCGTCTGTGAACTACCACAGGAACTTCTTCGGTGAGCGCTCGGGGATCACCGCCGAGGGCAAGCCCGCCCATTCGAGCTGCGTGGCCTTCGGCGTCGAGCGGTGGCTGGACGCGCTCAGCAGCCACTTTTCCGGCGACCTGGTCGCGGCGCGCCACGCGATCCTGCAGCTCACCGCTGCGCCGCAGGGATACAGGGAACGCTGATGAGGACCGCGCGGACAGGACCGTCACGGGCCAGGCAGGCCGGGGCGGCCGGGTCCGTCCAGGAGGTGCTCGGCATCGAGCAGCCAGTGCTGCTCGCGGGGATGGGCGGCGTATCGGGCGCAGGGCTGGCATCGGCCGTGGCCACGGCCGGCGGGCTCGGCGTGATCGGCGCCTATAAGGCGGTCGGCCCCGCGCTCGGCGGCATGCTGGACGAACTGGCGGACACCGCCTGCGGCCGGGTGGGCGTGAACGTCATCCCGGAGGTCGCCGGGCCGGAACGGCTCGCCGCTCAGATCGACCAGATCCTGCGCGAATCACCCCGCCGGGTGGCGATCACCACCTTCGGCCTCCTTCCCTGTGCGCTGGCCGGGCGGGTCAAGCAAGCGGGCAGGACACTGATCGAGCAGGTCGGGACCGTGGCCGACGCGACAGCGGCGCTGCGCGGCGGGGCGGACGCGGTGATCATCCAGGGCATCGAGGCAGGTGGCCACCTGCTGGGCAGCGCGCCAGCCGCAGCGCTCGTGCGGGCGGCCCGTCGCCGGCACCCGCACGCGTGCGTCATAGCGGCCGGGGGCGTGGCGACAGCGGCGGACTCGGCCGCGATGATGCGAGCGGGTGCGAGCGGCGTCTGCTGCGGTACGGCTTTCGTGCCGGTGACCGAGTCGCGCGCGCACCAGGTGTACAAGGAGCGCGTGATCCGTGCCACCGCCGCCGACACGGTCGTCACCGGGGTCTTCGAGATCGGCTGGCCGGGACGCCGGCACCGGGTTCTGGCCAGTTCCCTGACCGCCGCTCCCGAGCGCTTCGCGCGCGGCTTCATCGCGACGATGACCCTGGACGGGGTCAGTCACCCCGTGTGCCGGTTCTCCGCCGCGGTTCCGACCGTGTTCACCCGCGGACGCGTCGAGGAGATGGCGATGTACGCCGGACTGTCATGCGGCGGGGTCACGCAGGCCCGCCCCGCCGCCGCCGTTGTCGCCGCGCTGGCGGCTGGGTTCGAGGAGGACGACTAGCCGTGACTGATGCAGCGCGCGAGCCCGCGCCGCGCGAGCCCGCGCCGCGGGCGGCGGCGACGCCGCGGATCGACGTGGGATTCTCCCGCCTGTCGCAGATGGTGTTCGGGTACTGGCAGGCCGGATGCCTGTTCGGGCTGGCAGAGGCGGGCGCCTTCGCCCGGCTAGCCACGGCGGGCAGCCCGGCGAGCCAGCTGGCCACCGAGCTCGGGTGCGACCAGGTGGCCCTGACCGCGCTGCTTGATGCCGGCGTCGCGCTTGGCCTGCTCACCCGCGACGATGAAGGCCGGTACGGCAACAGCGCCCTGGCCGCACGCTTTCTCGACCCGGCAAGCCCGGAGAGCCTCGACGAGTGGGTCCGGACGATGGGGCAGTGGTTTGGTTCCTGGTCCCGGCTTGGCCAGTGGCTCCGCAGGCCAGAATCGGCTAGCGACATCGTCGGCAGCGGTACCGGTGGTGCCGATGAGCGCACGTTCATCCTCGGCATGCACCGTTATGCCGAGCGGACCGCCGATGACGTCGCGGCCGTCATCGGCCTTGATTCCTCGGCCCGGCGGCTAGTCGACGTCGGCGGTGGCGCTGGTACCTACTCGCTTGCCCTGTGCCGGGCTAACCCCGGCATGCGGGCGGTGGTCCTGGACCGTCCGGCCGTCCTGCCGATCACGCGAGAATGCGCGGCCCTGGCCAAACTGGCCAGCAGGGTATCGGCCGAGCCATGCGACTACCGCAGCGACGAATTCGGCGAGGGGGCAGACGCCGTCCTTTTCTCTAACGTCATGCACCAGGAGTCACCCGAGACCGTCGTCTCCATGCTCGTCCGCGGGCGCCGCGCGCTCCGCGACGGCGGTACCGTCCTCATACACGGCCATTTCCTGGACGAGTCTCGCACCGCACCGGTGTTTTCCACCCTGCACAATATCTCTGCGATGCTCTTGTGGGGGGCCGGCCACAGCTACACGGTGGCGGACATGACCGGCCTGGCCGAGACGGCCGGCCTGGCCGTGGAGCGAGCCGAGCAGGTCGCCTCGGCCAAGACCACGGTCCTCGCCTGCCGCCCCGTGCTGGCCCGGGGGGGCGACCCCCCAGAACCCCCCGCCGTGGTCTCGAGGTTACGGCCGGCGTAGTGAGGGGTTCCCCGCGCGCGGGCGTCGCGCCAGGCCCGGCCAGATCCTGGCCATCCTGCCCGGCGCCGCCGGACCGGCCTGCCCGGCGGCGCCCCGGCCGGGTCAGGCACCTCGGCCACGGCGACTTTTCAAGATTGGCGCCATCGCGTAACATTACGGATGTTTCGCTAAAGGATGTGGGGGTCCTGAGCGGTATGGTGGGTTCCGCCGCGGAGCAGCGTCGCTCGTGGCGATGACTGTAGGGGGGCCTTGATGGCAGCTACGGCGTTTGGCGCGCCGTTCTCACTCTGGGAGCGCACGCTGAGCCGGTGCAGCAGCGCGCTCGCCGTATACTGGCGCTTCGCGCGGTGGCTCTATAGCTTTCTCGTCATCGGGGTCTTGCTCACCGCGCTGGTGCAGTGGATTGTCGACTCGTTCACCCAGAAGGGCAGCCTGCCCGATCCGCTTCGGTGGCCGCCCCTGCGGGCACTCGAGCGCCTGCCGGTGCTGGCCATCGTCCTGGTCGTGCTAGGGGTCGTCGTGATAGTCGGCTCCGTGGTGATCGCCTTCCTGGCCAGCCGCAACAAGACGTACTACGCGCTGCTCGACGCCTCTGCCGTGAGCTACCGGGTCATGCGGCGAGTCGGACCTGGCACGGCGAGCGGGTTCGCGTACAACCCGGATCGAACCTCGTCGTCGCCGTCAGCCAGCGCCGTGGCGAGCCCAGATCTGCTTGAGGGATTCGAAGACGCGCTCTACACCGAGCGCGCGGACGCGCTGGCCACCTATGAGGACTTCCTCGATCAGCATGAGAAGCGCATCTTGCTGATCATCGGCCCTGGCGGCAGCGGGAAGAGCACCTTCCTGATGCGCCGCATGGGTGAGCTCTCCGGGGTGCTCAGGGCGCGCACGCCGCTGCGCCCGCACCCGTGCGTGCTGATCAACTGCGACGCAGACGCCCTCGTCGACATGGAAAAGCTGCTGGAGCGCATCAAGGAGCGGCTCGGAAAGCAGCTCAAGGATATCGTCAGTGACGACGTCCGGGGCAGGCACGACCGGGCGCTGGTGGTCTTCATCGACGCCATCAACGAGAATCGCACCGCGCGCGACGCTGACATCAACAAGCTGCTGACCGATTTCGCCCAGGGCTACCTGGATGTCCTGCGCGGCTTCGAGGTCTACCTCTGCCTCACCGTCCGCAAGGCCTACTGGGATGAGCAGCGCCGTCAGTTCGCCGACGACCCGACCAGCGCCAAGCTCGGCTGGCTGAATCACGTGTACCTGCCGGAACGGTCGACCGGCTCAGTAAACCCAGGAAGGTCAGGCCGGAGCACGGAGACGGCGAGCATATCGCTCGCCGACTTCGCCGAGTCGGAGTTCGACACGGCGTGCCAGAACTACCTCAGCGCGTTTGGTATCGGCGGCCAGATCGAAGATGAGCGAACCCGTGCCACCTGCCGCAATCCGCTCATGCTCGAATTCTTCTGCAAGACGTTCAAGGGCCAGGGCCTCGGCGAGTCGACTGCGCGAAACCTGGCGCGCGATATCGACCTTTTCAACGAGTACGCCAAGACTGGATTGTCGCGAATTGCGGGTAAAGTTGGCATCAAGTCGGCCGAGCCGATCATCAATGGCGAGACGCTGGCGCAGCGCGCCATCCGGGGCCTGCTGCTCGAGCTGGCGCTTGAGATGGAGCGGCGGGGGCGCGCGTTCCTGACCGATGACGAGGTGTTCGACGTCGCGCGGGTGCACGCGAGCGAGTCGCTGGAGTACCCCAGGCAAGGCATCAGGACCGTGGGCGGCCTCTACCAGGAAGGCACGGTGCTGCACGCGCTGCTGTCCGAGGGGGTGGTGCTCGAGCGAGGCCGGACGGTGCTCAGCGGCCGGGACGAGGTCAGCGGCGTGCGGTTCCGCTATGAGCGGTACCTGGAGTACTCGATCGGACGTGGCCTGGTGCGAACCTGGCGCAACGGGCATCTGTCGCAAGCGGAGATCGTGGCTGAGTTCTCGCAGCTGATGCGCAGGCACGTCGACCTTCGCCTGCAGGGCTTCTACAACCTGCGGGAAGGGCTCGGCATGGCGATCCTGGTCGCCGAGCAAGAGCCCGCCTTGCCGGCCGGGATCCACATCGAGTTGCTGCGGGTCCTGGCGCGTGACTCGGACTTCGACTGGAATCAGCTCGTGTGCCGGATGGCGCTTGAGCTCAAGCCGTTCAACCGTCCCGCCTCTGACGGCCGGCGGTCGCCGCAGGAGCAGCGGGAGCTTGATGACCTGCTGTCGGTCATCGACGAGCTGGCCAAGAAGAACGACTTCGTGCTGCGCTGGGACATCGAGCGGGTCCTGATCCACGTGGTGAACGCAGGCGAGGGGCAGGCGGTCGTGCAGTACCTGCGGCGCTGGCTTGACCCCACGGCGACCTTCGCGCAGCGGCTCTTCGCGAGCGAATCGGTCGGCTACATGTTCAGGCAACTGCCCGAGCAGCGGCAGGAGCTGACCGAGATACTCAAGCAGCTCGTCGAGACCGGGTCAGAGCCGGACTTTTGGATCCTGCGGAGCCTGATGTTCTCGATCGGGGCGATGACCGACACGCTCGAGGCCGACACCGTGCACGAAGGCAAGCTCGATCAGCTCAAGGCGGAGCTCGAGATCCTGCCGGACGAGCTGCTTGCGCTCGGGCAGCACTGGTGGGACCGAAGCGTCGTCCTCGCCGCTCAGGTCGACCGTGCCGCCATGCGCGGCGACCTGGGGCGGTGGCAGACGTGGCAATGGGCCGGGGAATCGCCGTGGACCCTGGTGAACGTGGCGCTGGCCACGGAGCAGGCGTGTGCTCTTCGCGGTGGCTCGGGGGAGATCATCGGGCTGCTGCGGCGGCTCTGGCTGGCCAGATCCGCTTACAACCCGCACCTGAGCTGGGCGATCTGGCACGTCCTTGGCCTGGCGCTGGACTCGGCCGGCACCGCCGAGCCAGAGCGCGCGGACGCGGTCGAGCTGCGCGGCGAGATCGAGGCCGAGGCAAAGCAGCAGCTCGCTGCTGCCGACCACCGTGCGGAATGGGTGCTGCCGGCCCGCCCGCGCGCTGGCCAGCCCCTTCCTGCCGTCACCGCCGGCACCGTCGCGCTGGTGTATCAGCCGGAGTACAGCCACACCGACCTGCATAACCACCCGGAGTCCAAGGAACGGGTGCAGTCAGTACTCGACTTCCTCGAAGCCGCCACGAGC
>JASIBM010000374.1 GCA_030045175.1 Streptosporangiaceae bacterium
CCGAAGATCGCGGTACCGCCAGCGATGAGGATGACGATTGCCACCGCTGCGAGCACGAGGTCAAGGATCAGCTGCGCGGCGAGCAGCCGTGACGGGTGCAGCGGCGTGGTGGAAATGCGTCTGAGCCAGCCGATCTCACGGTCCCTCACTAGCGTGCGGGGGAGGGAGATCGCTATTGCGATGAACGAGATGACCACGAGTGTCGGGACGTAGAGATCGATCACCGTCAGGCCGCTGCCGCCCACATTCCCTGGGACGTTCTTGCTGATGAAGCCGAAAACGACCAGCAGGACCGTGGGCAGCCCGATGCCGGCCCCGAGAGCATAAGGTTCCCTGAGGGCGAGCCTCGCCTGTACCTTGAGCAACGCGGCGAACTGAGCACGCGACCGGCGGGTGAATGCCTCGCCTAGGCTCGGCTTCATGCCTGGACCCCTTCCGATGCTGCCGTCTGCCTGGTCAGCTTGATGAAGGCATCATCGAGGTTGCCGTGCCTGGCCTCGAGCTCGGACACGTGGATGCCGTCGGCCGCCAGCGCGTTGATCAGCGAGGCGGCCAGATCGCCCGTGCCCGTGACCGTTATGAAGCGGCCTTTTCGCTCTACCACCTGGACACCTTCGACGGCGTAGAGTGCCTCGTCCGCTACCGGTTGCGATGGGACGAAGCGCAGTCTGTTCGTCCCTGCCTCGGCGGCGATCGCTTCGGGAGTGTCCAGTGCTCGCAGGCGTCCGTGGTTGATCAGCGCCAGCCGGTCGCACAGGGTTTCGGCTTCATCCATGAAGTGGGTGACGAGGATCACGGTGACGCCACGGTCGCGCATGCGCTCTATCAGCGCCCAGGTATCTCGCCGTGCCTCGGGATCGAGCCCGGTGGTCAGCTCATCCAAGATGGCGATCTTGGGGTTCCCCACCAGAGCTAGCGCTATGGACAGCCTTTGCTTCTGGCCGCCCGACAGGTTCTTGAACGCTGAACGCTCGATGTGCTTGATCCCGAGGGACTCGAGGATCTCCTGCGGATCCAGTGGATTCGGATAGATGGCGGCGAAGAGCTCGAGAGCCTCGCCCACCTTCAGGCGTGGCGGCAGCTCGCTCTCCTGGAGCTGGACACCAACGAACTCTCTGATCTTGTCTCTATCGTGCCGCGGAGACAGTCCGTAAACGCTTATTGATCCTGAATCGGGAACACGAAGGCCGGAGATGCATTCGACGGTCGTCGTCTTGCCGGCCCCGTTGGGTCCGATGATCCCGAATATCTCTCCCTCGTGAATGGAAAAGGACACGTCGTCGACGGCTGTGAAGCTTCCGTACCGCTTGACCAAGTTCGTGACCGTGACGGCGGGGCCGCCCGGGTCGCGGGCATCGTTGTTCGGTGCGTACATCGGGACGCCTCCTGCCGGCCGTGGGGTCGACCACCCGAACAGCCATAAAAGTGATATCACTTTGATAGACAAGCCGTCAAGTGGGTCGGCCTACGCCGAGCGCACCCCGGCGATGCGGCGGATGATCGCTTCGCGCGGCTTGTCGGGGAGGCCCCTGACCAGCGCGCTCTGGATGCGAGCGTCGGTGCCGACGACGTAGCGGGTCTTCGGCCGGCGGCTGAACAGCGCGTGCTCGACCGCCTTGGCTACCTTCTCCGGGTCGGCTGCCTGCCGATCTTGCATGTCGAGCGTCTTGCGCAGCACCGCCAGGTGCGCGGCGTAGGCCTCGCGGGCCTCGGCGGGCAGGTCCTTCTCGACGCGATCGGCGTACCGCCTGCCCTTCTCCCAGATCGCCGTTCTGATCGCGCCGGGCTCGACGACGCAGACGTGAATTCCCCACGGATGCAACTCGTACCGCAGTGCCTCGCTGATCGCCTCGATCGCGAACTTGGACGCGCAGTAGGGCCCGAGCAGCATCGTGGCGATCTTGCCGCTGATCGAGCCGATGAAGACGACGCGGCCCTGAGTCGGCCGGACCAGCGGCAGCATCGCCTTGGTGACCGCGATCTGGCCGATCACGTTCACATCCAGTTGCTGGCGCCAGATGTCCAGCGACAAGTATTCGAGCGGGCCGCCCAGCGCGATGCCCGCGTTGTTGACCAGTCCGGCCAGCTCGTCGCCGTCCGCGCTGATGCGGGCGGCCACGTCGGCGATCTGAGCCTGGTCGGTCACGTCGAGCAGGAGCGGAACCAGCCGGCCGGAGGCGATCTCGCGCAACTGCTGTGCGTGCTGCTCGGTGCGCACGCCCGCGTAGACCCGGTGCCCGAGGCGGTCCAGTCGCAGCGCGCACGCGCGACCGATGCCGGTGGAAGCGCCGGTAATCAGGACGGATTTCACGATCGGAGATTTTACGGGCACAACATGGTGGACACGTGGTGCCCTCGCGGGGGTTCCGGGGGGTCGTCCCCCCGGGCCAGCACTCCGGGGGTTCCGGGGGGTCGTCCCCCCGGGCCAGCACCGCGGCGGTACGCTGGCGATCTGGATTCGGGGAGCAGAATGCGCCGAAATGCCAATCCTGGAGCCAGGCGGCTGGCAGCGCCGTTGCGGCGGATTGTCGAGCGGCTGGCGGTGATCGCTTGCCCCCCAGAACCTCAGCCGGGCCTGGGCCTGCTCACAGAGTTCGAGGCCACGCTGAGCGCGCTGTCACCCAGCGTGAGGCGGCTCGTCGTCGTCGGCCTGGTGGCCTTCGACCGGGGGGCGCGCCTGTACCCGAGGGCGCGCGGGCGGCGGTTCGCCCGCCTCGATGACGCGACGGCACAGGCCTACCTTCGCCTCGCGCTGGCCCGCGTCCCAGCGCTTGCCCTCATCAAGGGTGTGGTCGTGATGTGCTATTACGAGCTGCCCGAGGTAAAGGAACAGATCGGCTACCGGCCAGACGATTACATCGCGCTGGTCTCGCGGCGCAGGCTCGCTACCTACGGACCGCAGATCCTGGCCGGCGAGGCGGCTGTGCTGGCCCAGCCGTCCGCCCCGGATGCCCCATGACGGCCGGGCCAGCGCTGACCAGCCAGGCGGAGGTGACCGGCGACCTGCGCGTCGACTGCTCGGTGGTGATCGTGGGATCGGGGGCCGGCGGGGCGACGATGGCCGCCGAGCTGGCCGACGCGGGGGTCGACGTGGTCATCGTCGAGGAGGGCGGGTACCACCCCACCGAGTCGTTCACCGCGCAGGCGGGTCGTGCCGCCCGCACGTTGTACCGCGACGGCGGCGTGGGAATCGCGCTCGGCAGGCCGCCGGTGCTGTTCGCCGAGGGACGGTGCGTCGGCGGGTCGACCGTCGTGAACGGTGGCATGTCATGGCGAACCCCGGGTCGCGTGCTTGAGCGGTGGGCCAGCGAGGAAGGCATCGCCGCGATCACCGAGCGGGAGATGGAGCCTTACTTCGAAAAGGTCGAGTCGCGGATCTCGGTGAGCCTGCAAGATCCGCAGACCATCGGCGAGGACATGCGGCTGCTCAAGGCCGGGGCGGACGCCAAAGGCTGGAAGATCATTCCGAACCTGCGCAATCAGCTGCACTGCGCTGGCACGAACAACTGCACCAACGGCTGCCCGACCGGTGCCAAGCGCTCCATGCTCGTGACCAACATTCCCCGCGCGCTCGCCCGTGGCGCCCGGCTGTTCGCCGACTGCCGGGTGGAGCGGGTCACCAGGTCGGGGCGCGCCGTGACCGGCGTCGAGGGCCGGTTCGCGCGGCCAGGGGGCCAGCGCGGGCCGAGGCTGACGGTGCGCGCGCCCGTCGTCGTGGTCGCCGGCGGCGCGGTGCAGACTCCCGCGCTGCTGGCCCGGTCCGGGCTGCGGTCCCGCCAGCTCGGCCGCAACCTGACCATG
>JASIBM010000375.1 GCA_030045175.1 Streptosporangiaceae bacterium
CGCCACCCGCATGGCCGCCACCCGCCTCGCCACCACCCGCCTGGCCACCACCCGCGTGGCCGCCGCCATCCTGGCCACCACCGGCGTGGCCGCCGCCATCCTGGCCGCCACCAGCCGCGATGCCGCCAGCGCCAGATCATCCAGCGCAAGATCATGATGTTACCAACGAACCAGGTGATCTTAATTGCGATTAATACTTTTTAGGCTGATTAAATGACGGACCCATCGCCTGGTGAGCCATCGCCCGGTGCCGCGCGTCGCGCGATCGCGATCGGCGCCCTGGTAGCGATCGGGATCGCTGGCCTGGGCGGCGGCGGGGCACTGCTCGCCGTTAGCCTCACCCACGCCGCGAGCACCGGAACGGCGGGCGGCGGATCGGCGGCCACCACCAGATGGCAGCGGCTATCAGCCGGCCAGGTCTTCCCCGCCACCATCAGCTACGTGAACGCGCAGCACATCACGCAGTCCGCTCATCGGGTGGGAATCGCGCCATCGGCTAGTTGCCGGGCCGGCCTCGACTCCGCCGCGTCGGCCACAATGGCCGGCCTGGGCTGCACGATGGTCCTGCGGGCGACGTACGCCGATCAGTCCGGCACGCTCCTCGCGACGGTGGGCGTGGCCGTCGTCGCGTCCCCGAGCGCGGCCGTCACCGCGGTTAGCCGCCTCGCCGGGCTGCGAACCCCGGCTGGCGTCAAGGCCGGGGCGTTCAGCGGGACCATAGCCAACGTCTTCCAGGACGCCCAGCGGGCAGCGTTCGGCACCCCGGTCGCGGCGGGCCGGTACGTCTTCTTTTACACGGCGGGCTACGCCGACGGACGGCTGGGCGGGTCCGCGGGCGACAACCCCGATCTCGACGCGCTTGGCCGGGGCCTGGTGGCCCAGGTCGGGCGCGTGCTGGCCGGCCAGCAGCCCGCGCCACTCGCCGACGCGAGCCGGGCGCTCGCCCTGGCAGAGCCGGCAGGCACGGGAATGCCAGCGGGCGCGGGCGCCCAGATCTCCAGGGAACTCGCCAGCGCCTGGCAGGTCTCCAAGGGCAACGGCGTCACCGTCGCGATCCTGGACACGGGCGTGGCCAGCGTCAACGGGCTGTCCGGCCGGGTCATCGCCGGCCCGGACTACGCGCCGGTCGCCAGCCCGGTGCTCACCGAAGGAACCGTGCTTGCCTCGCTTATCGCGGGCGGAGGGCCAGGCGCGCGCACACCGAACGGCGCCGTCGGCCGGGCGCCCGCCGCGAGGATCTTGTCGATCCGGATCGTGGCCTACGGCTCGGACACCCAGGCAGCGCTGGCGTACCAGCGGAACGGAAGATGGCAGCCGATCGAGGCCGAGGCGATCAGGTACGCGGCCGATCACGGGGCAAAGGTGATCGTCTGCGCCGAGTCGGGATCGTCGAGCTCGCCGGGCCTTGCCTCCGCCGTGGCCTACGCGATCGCCAAGAACGCCGTCGTGATCACCGCCGACTTCGCGTTCACCAGGGGCAACAGCGCCCAGTACCCCGACAGCCTGCCTGGCGTCATCAACGTCAGCGGAACCACCGTCCCTGGCCTGCCCATGACCGGGCCGCCGGGTCGCTTCGCGAGCAACTACTCCGTGCTCGTGACGGCACCAGCGAACGACCTGTTCGGCACCGGGCCTGGCAACCACGTCTACATCGACTACGACAACGCCTCGGCCATCGCCTGGACGGCGGGGACCGTCGCCCTGATCAAGTCCGCTTATCCGCGGCTCTCACCGGCACTTGTCGCCAGGGCACTCGCCATCTCCGCGAGCTACCACCCACCGGGTGGTTACGACACGCGGATCGGATTCGGCCTGATCAACCCGATCGGGGCGGTGCACGCCGCCGGCCAGCTCGCCAAGCTGCGCGCGACCGCCGCACCCGGACCAGGCGCCGTGGTGCCAGCCGTGCACTTCGGTGCCCCAGGCGCCACGGGTGCGCAGGGCGCGGGGGGCTCGGGCAGCGGGTCGTCATCGGCGGCCGCGGCCGTCGGCTACGGTGCCGCCGTGCTCGTCGGGCTCGCGGCTATCGGGCTCGCGGCCGCGCTGCACAGGCGCTGGCACGGGCGGGGCCGCGGGCCGGAACGCGGGGACAGGGACAGCCTGGCCAAGATCTGATCACCGATAGGTGGGCGCGCCGGGCCCGGGCGCGGAAGACTGTAGGCATGCGGTACCTGAACATCCAGACAACCAAGAAGATCTCGAAGATCGGGCTCGGCACCTGGCAGTTCGGATCCAGGGAGTGGGGCTACGGTCAGGACTACGCGAGCTCTGAGGCCAGGGCCATCGTCCGCCGCGCGCTCGAACTGGGCGTGACCTTGTTCGACACGGCCGAGATCTACGGCTTCGGCCGGAGCGAGCGCATACTCGGGCAAGCTCTCGGCGAGGACCTCGATTCGATTTTCCTGGCGACCAAGATCCTTCCGGTCTGGCCCATCGCGCCGGTCGTACAGCAGCGAGGCGTGGCAAGCGCGGACCGGCTGGGCGCACGCAAGCTCGACCTGTACCAGGTGCACGCGCCCAACCCAGCGGTCCGCGACGGCACGATCATGCGAGGGATGCGAGCGCTGCAACGGACCGGGCTTGTCGACGAGGTCGGCGTGAGCAACTACTCGCTCAAGCGCTGGCGCGCCGCCGAGGGGGCGCTTGGCACGCGGGTGCTGAGCAACCAGGTGCAGTACAGCCTGGTGCACCGCGCGCCCGAGTCCGACCTCGTGCCCTACGCCCAGGAGAACGGCCGGCTCGTGATCGCCTACAGCCCGCTGGCCCAGGGCCTGCTATCGGGCAGGTATCACCAGGACAACAGGCCGACCAACCGGGTCAGGGCGAACAGCACACTGTTCCTCCCCGAGAACCTCGAGCGCGCGGCCGGCGTGATAGCCACGCTGCAGGAGGTCGCGGACGCCCGCGCGGCGACCCCGGCGCAGATCGCGCTGGCCTGGTCGATTCGCAACCCCGCGGTGGTCGCGATCCCAGGCGCATCCAGCGTCGAGCAGCTCGAGAGCAACGTGGCCGCCGCCGACATCGAGCTGAGCGACGCGGAGGTGAGCGCGCTGAGCCTGGCGTCCGACCGGTTCCAGCCGGTCAAGGGGCCTGCCGCGGTGCGCCAGGTCGCTTCGCAGCGGCTGCGTCGCCGGTAGCGATCAGCGCCGGAGCGACCCGGCCGTGCCCGGTCGCGCGCTCGAACGCGTGCGCGACGCCGAGCAGCGCCCAGTCAGCTCGCCGGCGACCGACGAGCTGAAGGCCGACGGGCAGGCCCGCCGCCGTGAACCCGGCCGGCACCGACATGGCGGGCAGCCCGGTAGCCGAGATCAGGTACGCCGACGCCATCCAGTCCAGGTAGTTCGCCTGCGGCACGCCGTCGATCTCATGCGGCCAGTCCAGCTCGACGTCGAACGCCGGCACCTGCGTCGCCGGGCAGGCGAGCACGTCGAAGGTCTCGAAGAAGCGGCTGACCCGCTCGGCCAGGGCAGCGCTCAGCGTGGTCGCCCGGCCGAGATCGGCGACGCTCAGCTCGAGCCCGCGTTCGATGTTCCAGGTGACGTTGGCCCCTAGCTGCGCGCGGTATTCGCTGAGCAACGGGGCAAAATTCGTTACGAATCGGAACGCACGCCATGTCCTGAATGCCTCGTCCGCGCCAGACAGGTCTGGGGTGGCATCAACGACGTCGCAGCCCAGGTCGATGAGCACCTGCCTGGCCGGCTCGAGCGCGGCGCGCGCCTGCGGGTCCAGGGGCAGGCCGAGATCGGCGCTCCAGGCCACCCTGGTCCCGCGCAGGTACCTGGTGAGCAGCAGCGGAACCTGCGCGGGATCGGTCAGCGCTGGCGGTAGCGCGTCGAGCGCGAGCGGCACTCGCGGGTCTGGCCCCGAGATGACGGCAAGCAGCAGCGCCACGTCGGCGACCGTCCGGCCCATCGGCCCTTCCACGCCCAGCACGTCGGCGACGTCGGTAACTGGCCAGGACGGCACCCGGCCTGGGGACGGGCGCAGCCCGACCACGTTGCAAAAGCTTGCCGGGTTGCGCAACGACCCGCCCAGGTCACTGCCGTCAGCGAGGCTGACCATCCTGGCCGCGAGCGCCGCGGCCGCGCCGCCGCTGCTTCCCCCGGCGCTGCGGGTCGGGTCGTAGGGGTTCCTGGTGGCGCCGAAGACCGCGTTGACTGTGTGCGAGCCCGCGCCGAACTCGGGCGTGTTCGTCTTGCCCAGGCTGATCGCGCCTGCCCCGGCCATGCGGCTGACATGCAGCGCGTCGCGGGCGGGCACGTGGTCGGCGAAGAGCGGGGATCCGTAGGTTGTCCGCACGCCCGCGGTATCAGCGAGATCCTTGTGCGCGACGGGCAGCCCGTGCAGCAATCCCGGCTCGGTGCCGGCGGCCAGCGCCTCGTCGGCGGCGGCAGCCGTCGCGAGCGCCCGATCGAAGCATCGGGTCACGATCGCGTTGACCACCGGGTCGACCGCCTCCACCCGCTCGATGTGGGCGGCCACCACCTCGCGCGCCGACACCTCGCGGTCGCGCAGCAGGCCGGCCAGCGTGACAGCGTCGTTCGCGCAGAGGTCGGTCAGATCGGGATCGGTCACTTTCGCTCCTCAATCAACGCCTGAGTACTCCCGCCGCTGACGCTCATTATTCGCTCAGGCTCCGCAAGCTTCAGGACAGGCTCGCAAGCTTCAGGAGCTGCTCGACGCCGACCTGCTGCCGCCGAGAGCCGCTGAGACGGCCGAGCACGGCCGCCCCTCACAACCTCGCTCAATTCTTGCTGTTATCACCACGCGAGCGCAGCGGCACGGCGAGCGCGGCGGCACGGCAAGCGCGGCGGCACGGCAAGCGCGGCGACCTGGCGGCCGCAGGTCATCACCGCGCAACCTCGCCCAGTCCTTGCTGTTATCAGCACCGCAAGTGCGGCGACCTAGTGGCCGCAAGTCATCACCACGCAACCCCGCCCAGTCCTTGCTGTTATCACGCACAGGGGCAACAACGTGGAGTCCTTACTGTTGCCATTACGACAGCAGGGGCCCCACGTTGCGCCCGCGGAACCCGCTAGGTCAGGCGACGCTCGGCGGCCCATCGGGTTAGCTGGTGCCTAGTCGAAAGCTGGAGCTTGCGCAGCACCGATGATACGTGGCTTTCGACGGTTTTAGCCGATATGAAGAGCTCACGCGCGATCTCCCTGTAGGTGTAGCCGCGGGCGATCAGCCTGAGCACCTCCCGCTCACGAGGCGTTAGCTGGTCGAGTTCCGGGTCGAACGAGACGGGCGCCCGCTCCTGGGCGGGCATCGTGGCGAAGGCGTCGAGCACGAAGCCTGCCAGCCTGGGTGAGAACACGGCGTCGCCAGCGGCGACCCGGTGAACCGCGTCGACCAGGTCCGCGCCCGAGATCGTCTTCGTCACGTAACCGCGCGCGCCAGCCCTGATCACGGTGATCACGTCTTCCGGGGCGTCGGAGGCGGATAGCGCGAGGAAGCGAACCTGCGGATGTGAGCCCGCGATCTCGCGCACGACGAGCTGGCCGCCGCCACCGGGTAGGTGGACGTCCAGCAGCACGACGTCGGGGAGGCATCGCGCGATCTCGGTGATCGCCGGCTGCACGTCGTCGGCCTCGCCGACGACGTCTACCTGGTCACCAAGTTCGGACCGCACGCCGGACCTGAACAGGCCGTGGTCGTCGACGATGAAGACCCGGGGCCGATCGACGGTGCCACGCGACCCGGCCCCAGGTCCCTGGGTGGTCACGTGGCGCTCGGCTCGCGCTGCGCTGTGTTAGCCCGGGGGGGCGACCCCCCGGCACCCCCCGCGGTGTTAGCCCGGGGAGACGACCCCCCGGCACCCCCCGCGGTGTTAGCCCGGGGAGACGACCCCCCGGCGCCCCCCGCGGTGTTAGCCCGGGGAGACGACCCCGCGGCACCCCCCGCAGTGTTAGCCCGGGGAGACGACCCCCCGGCACCCCCCGCAGTGTTAGCCCGGGGAGACGACGCCCCAGCACCCCCCGCAGTGCCGGTCCGGGGGGGCGACCCCCCGGCACCCCCCGCAGCGCTGGCCTGGGGGGGCACGGTGCTCGCCGCGGTCGGGCGCGGCAACGTCAGGGACACCTCGGTGCCCTCGCCGAGTACGCTGCGGATCTGCGCGGAACCGCCACGGCGGGACATCCGTGCCCGGATTGACTCAGCCAGGCCCCGGCGATCTGCCGGTATGGCTGCGGCATCGAAACCGCGCCCGCGATCGCGCACGAAGACGGCCACCTCGCCGGGCTCTACCTCGGCGAACAGCGAGACGACCGGGGCGCCGGACCACTTAGCCGCGTTGACGGTGGCCTCCCGCGCCGCCGCGAGCAGTGCCCCGAGGTCATCATCAAGCGGGCAGTCCCCGACCGTGATCGCCTCCACCGTGACCTCGTGGTTGGCCTCGACCTCCTGCTGAATCCTGCGCACCCCGTCCGCGAACGTGGTGGCGAGCCCGTTCATCTCGCCGGGCGCCCTGCCATCGAACAGCCAGGACCGAAGCTCCCGTTCCTGCGCCCTGGCCAGCGCGATGACCTGCTGCGGGTTATCGGCCCGCCGCTGGATCAGGGCGAGCGTCTGCAGGACAGAGTCGTGCACCACCGCCGCTATGTCCGCTCGCTCCTCGGCCCGGACCCGCGCCTGACGCTCCTGGACGAGATCTCGCGCCAGCCGCAGCCACCACGGCCCGAGCAGCAGCACGATCCCGGTCACCAGCAGCAGCAGCGCGGCGAGTGGCCGTAGTGCGGCTGCGCGCACGTGCCCGGTCAGCAACGTGGCCAGGCCGCTGATCAGGAGCACGGCGGCGGCCCATAGGCGCAGCCTGTTCAGGCGCCGACGGCCGGGCGCAGGCCCTGGCCCGGCCAGGTGATGCAGCACGGCCTGTTCCTCGGGGCTGGCGTTGCGCCAGATCAGCAGGAGCCCGACCGCGGTGACCACTAGCGGGACCGAGAACGAGCCGACCCAGCTAACGCGGAGCACCGAGAAGACGAACAGCACCAGGACGAGCATCGAGGCCAGGGCGGCGGCCAGCGTGATGCCACGCGGGTCCTTTGCCGTCCGGCTCGCGATGCTGTTCGCCTCACCCGCCGCGGGCAGGAACAACCAGGCCACCATGTACGCCACGAGCCCGAAGCCGCTCATGAACGCCGTCGCGATGAAGATCGCCCGTACGAACGTGACCTTCAGGCCCGTGCGCGCCGCCAGGCCGGATGCTACGCCGCCTAGCAGGCGCTCGCTGGCGTCGCGACACAGCGGCCCGCCGCTCCTCGGCTTGCCGCTCCACGGCCCGCCGAACCTGTGCTCGTCGGCCAAGCGCCCCTCTTGCTGCACCTGTCCATTATCTCGGCTGCCCGTCAGGGTTGCCATCAGGGATTTCCCCTGATTTCGGCCGCGCAGCACCGGGGTCGAATGCGGGCTCTTCCCAATACCCGCGCGGGCAGAGCGGACGCACCCTTGAACCATGAACATTAGCGATGCACGGCAGGAAACCGACAGCCAGGCAGCCTACGACGCACCGGGGGGTGCTGGGGGGTCGTCCTCCCAGGCCAGCACGGCGGGGGGTGCTGGGGGGTCGTCCCCCCGGGCCAGCACGGCCCCGGAGCGCACGCCGGGCGAGCCTTCGATCTCAAGCCAGCCCCCGCTCGTCCGCCCGCTGTACGACCGCATGCTCGCGGGCGTAGCCGCCGGGGTCGCCGACTACCTCGGCGTCGACCCGACGATCGCCAGGATCGTCCTCGCTGTCCTGGTCTTCGTGGGCGGCGCCGGGATACCGATCTACCTGGCCGGGTGGCTGCTCATCCCGGAGGAGGGGGCCGAGCGCTCGATCGCGAGCGACCTCGTCGGCTCCTTTCAGTCCAGGTCGTACTAGACCAAGGAGGTCTTCTCCCATGCCCGCGCCAAGCAGTCCGCCTTGGACGCCAGGATCTACCGGATCCAGCTACCGCCGCCCGTTCCGCTCGGCAAGCTCCGACATGCGCGTCTCTGACGCCGAGCGCTCTGAGATCGCCGACATCTTGTCCAAGCACTACGCTGACGGGCGCCTGGACCAGGCAGAGTTCAATGAGCGAGTCGACCGGGCGATGAGGGCCAAGACCCGCGGGGATTTCCGCGGGCTACTTGACGACCTGCCCGACGTGACCGACCATCCCGACCATCCCGACTACCGCGACGCCCAGGGAACTGGGCTGGCGCGGACCGCGCGACGCCAGCGCCCGCGGTTCCCTGTGCACCGCGTCCTGCTCCTCGCGCTCGCCGTAGCTGCCGCGTACTTCGTGGCGCACGCTCTCATGCACTCGCTGATCTGGTGGCTGCTGCCCGCGCTCGTGATCGTGCTGATCTTGCGTGACGGGCCACGCAGGAACCGCGGGAGCTAGCGGGACATGGCCAGTTAGCCACGCCAGCCCCTGTCAGATGAACAGCGTGATGTCGGCCTTCGACGCCATGTCGATGAAGCTGGCCGCACCGAGGACCGGCTGGATGCCGTCGATGAAGTCGGCGGTTGACAAGCCGTACAGGTCCATCGTCATCTGGCAGGGGTGCAGGCGCACGCCCATGTCGATCGCCATCTCGAGCAACTCGGTCGGGCTGGCGACCTTGTACTGATCGGCGAGCATCTTGATCATCTTGGTGCCCGCGCCGCCGAAGTGTATCTTGCTCAGCTTGAGGTGATCGGTGCCGCCACGGTCCACGATCGACTCGCCCTTTTGCATCCAGTTCTTGCCCGTGAAGCGCTTGTCGTTGCGCTGGAGCACGCGCAGGCCCCAGAACGTGAAGAAGACGTCCACCTCCAGCCCGGACGCCGCGGCCGTGGTCGCCAGGATCAGCACCGGCCACACCTTGTCCAGGTTGTTGCTCCAGCAGATCATCGCCAGCCGCTTTGGCTCCTGCTCCTGCTCTTGCTCCTGCGCAAGTGCGGCGTCTTGAGTGTTCTCCATGCTGCGGCATCTCCTTCATGGACCAGTCGGTACGAGCGGTTACTCACCTAACCCGGCGGATGAGCACATGGAACGCGTCGCCCCGCTTGTCGATGCTGAGCAACTCGTTGCCTGTTTGCCCGCACCACGCGCGCATGTCAGGCTCCACCCCCGGGTCGGTAGCGATGACCTCGAGTACCTGGCCGGGCGTGAGGCTCTTGATCGCCTGCGCCGTCCGGACGACCGGCAGCGGGCACGACACGCCGCTGCAGTCAAGAACCTCGTCCACCGCCTGGAACACGGACTCCCCCACTTCACGCTCCTAGGTCAGAAGTGCCACTCATAGCCCTGATGCTACGAGGTCGTCAAATCTAACTCATAGACCTGCGCAGGTCATAGCGCTGACGCGAAGCTTCTTGGCGGACGTCGTTCCCATGTCCAGGGGTTGGCTGGCCCGTGCGTGAAGATCTACTCCGTCTTGCTGAACTCGGCGATCCCGATCGCCATCATCACCAGCCCCATGACCGCCACGATGCCGAGCGACAGCCACAGCGGCACCGCCCAGCCGGCCCAGGTGATGGTGGGCGCGAGCCGCGCGCTGATCGCAGCGGCGGCGAACGGCGGCAGGCTCAGGTGGCTGAAGACCACGTGCCGCATCGGGCCGACCACGTACGTGAGCGGATCGATCCTGGTCAGCACCGTAAGCCAGGCCGGTAGCCCGTTCAGCGGGTACAGCGCCCCGGAGAGGAAGAACAACGGCATGACCAGCATCTGGGTCAGCGCCATGAACGCCTGGAACTGGGTGATCCTGGCCGCCATCATCACCCCGAACGCGGTCAGCGTGAAGGAAAGCAGCAGCAGCATGCCGACCAGGCTGAGGATCAGCACCGGGTTGTAGGGCACGTGCGCGAACCAGGCGAGGCACAGGAAGATCACTCCCTGGAAGGTGGCGATGGTCGCGCCGCCCAGGCACTTGCCTACCACGATCGCGGCCCTGCTCACCGGTGCCACCAGGATCTCGCGAAGGAAGCCGAACTCGCGGTCCCACACGATCGACCCGGCCGAGAAGATCGAGGTGAACAGCACAGACATCGCCAGGACGCCCGGATAGATGAACGTCTTGAAGTCGAACGCACCGCTGTGCGGCAAGCTGCCGCCCGCCAGCCTGGACAGCCCGGTGCCGAGTATGAACAGGAACAGGAACGGCTGCACCAGCGAGGTGATCGCACGCAGCCGGTCGGTCCTGAACCTGATCAGCTCCCGGCGCCATACGATGCCGACCGCGCGCAGGTCGTGGCGCAGTCCCCGGGCGGGCACCGAGACCCTGATCCGGTCGACGACGGCACCCGCTTCGGCGACCGCCACCGGCTCGCTTATCTGCGTAGCCATCGTTACCGCCTGCCTCCTGTCCGCATCCTGTGCATGTTGCGCATGAACTCGTTGCCCGAGCCGCCCTCGGCATCACGGATCGTGGTGCCCGTGTAGGACATGAACACGTCGTCGAGCGATGGCCTGGACACGCTGACCGACTTGATCGGAATGCTCAGCTCGCCGAACAGCCTGGGCACGAACTGCTCGCCCGAGGCCACGGAGAACGTGACCGCGCCGTCGTGCATGGCCGCGTCGATACCGAAGGCATCGGCCAGCGCTCGGATCGCGGCCTGGTCGTCGCCGGTGTGAATCTGCACCCGGTCCTTGCCGATGCTGGCCTTCAGCGCCTCGGGCGTGTCGATCGCCACGATCTTGCCGTGGTCGATGATCGCGATCCGGTCGCAGTGCTCGGCCTCGTCCATGTAGTGCGTGGTCAGGAAGATCGTGATGTCCTCACGTTTCTTCAGGTCGTTGATGTAGGCCCAGATCGAGGACCTGGTCTGCGGGTCGAGCCCGACGGTTGGCTCGTCGAGGAACAGCACGTGCGGGGCATGCAACAGGCCCCTGGCGATCTCAAGTCGCCGCTGCATGCCTCCTGAGTACGTGCTGACCAAGCTGTCCTTGCGGTCCCACAGGCCGACCATCTCCATGACCTGGCGCATGCGGGGCTGCACCGCGGCCTTGGGCACGCCGTAAAGCTCGGCGTGGAAGCGCAGGTTCTGCTCGGCGGTCAGGTAAGTGTCGAGCGTGGTGTCCTGGAACACCAGCCCGATGTTGCGGCGCACCGCATCCCTGTCGGCTGCCGCGTCATACCCGGCCACCGAGGCGCTGCCTGAGGTGGCGCTGGCCAGCGTGCAGAGAATCTTGATCGTGGTCGTCTTGCCCGCGCCGTTCGGCCCGAGGAAGCCGAAGGTCTCCCCCCTGACCACCTCGAAGTCGATGCCGCGCACCGCCTCGACGTCCCCGTAGCGCTTGACCAGCCCGGACACTGAGATGACGGCGTCCGCCGAGCGGCTGCCGTCGAATTGCCCAGCGCTCGGCTGGGTACTGGCCTGCACTGCCACCTGTGCTGCCTCCCGTGAATTGGCTACCCGAGAGGATAGCACGTCGATAGTCAACGATATATCGTTCCGGCGGCTGCCCGGCCGCACGGTGGGTTGGATGCGTCGCTGACCAGCATCACACGGGCTACAGCCGCACGCCGCGGTCGGCGGCGGTCTTCGGCTCGTGCCTGACATCGCCGGGCTGTCCCATCACCCGCCGCCAGCAGGCGAACTCGAGCACGATCCCGTCCGGGTCCTGGAAGTAGAACGAGCGCACGAAGACGCCCGGATGCAGTCGCGCGGCCACCCCGAACGGGCTGTCGTCGTGGTCAAGGATCGGGCTGACCGTGACGCCCTTGGCCACCAGCTTGTCGCGGTACTCGATGAACTTCTCCTCGGGGACGTTGAACGCCACGTGGTTCATCGACCCGACCGCGCTCGTCCACTCGCCGAGCCCAGGCACAGCCATTGGATTCGAGATGCCAGGGACCGGGTCGGGCGCGTCAGGGAACCAGAAGAAGGCCAGCGCGTTCCCCCCGCCCATGTCGAAGAAGAAGTGCTGGCCGGCCCCGGCAGGCAGGTCGATGGTCTTGATCAGCCGCATGCCGAGCACGCGGGTGTAGAACTCGACGGTGCGCCTCATGTCCGAGCAGACCAGGGCCAGGTGGTTGACGCCGCCAAGATCGAACTCGCTATTCCGCCATTGCATACCCCAATCTAAGCTCTGCCACCGCCCGGTGCCAGGACGGCCACCACGCGCGTAGCATGCGCACCACTAGGAGGCGAAATGACCGAGATCGTGCGGGAGTTCGTGGGGCTGCCATCTCCCGTGGTCGGCCGGGCAGGCGCGGGCGGGCACCCGTGCCAGGGCATCTACCATCGCCTGGCGGGCTCCAAGCCGAAGACCGCGTTCATCGCCACGCACTACAACGTGGACTTCTCCGAGCATTACCTGGCGTCATACCTGGCCTCGCGCGGGTACGCGTTCCTCGGCTGGAACACCCGGTTTCGCGGCAGCGAGGCGCACTTCCTGCTCGACCACGCGCTGGCCGAGATCGGCGTCGGCGTGCGCTGGCTGCGAGAGCGGGCAGGCGCGACCCGCGTCGTGCTGCTTGGCAACTCCGGCGGTGGCTCGCTGATGGCCGCGTACCAGTCGCAGGCCGTCGAGCCGAATATCACCCCGGCCGGCGGGATGCGGCCGGTCAGCGCCATCGATCAGCTGCCGCCAGCGGACCTGTTCATCGCGCTCGCCGCGCACGCGGGCAGGCCCGAGGTGCTGACCTCCTGGCTGGACCCCTCCGTCACGGATGAGAACGATCCGCTGTCGGCGGACGCGGCCCTTGATCCGTTCAATACCGAGAACGGACCGCCCTTCGATGATGAATTCCAGCGCCGCTACCGCGCCGCGCAGCGTGACCGCAACGAGCGCATCACCGACTGGGTGATCGCACAGCTAGCCGCCTTGGCAGGGACGAGGGCCAGGGACCGGCTGTTCGGCGTCCACCGAACCTGGGCGGACCTGAGGATGATCGACCCTGACATCGAGCCGTCGGACCGGCGGCCCAACTGGTGCTACCTCGGCGAGCCGATCAGGGCGAACTACGGCGTCTTCGGCGTCGGAACGGTCAGCACGCTGCGCACCTGGCTGTCGATGTGGAGCCTGCGGACCTCACAGTGCACGGCCGCGCCGCACCTGCGGCGGATCGAGGTCCCTTCGCTTGTCGTGCACGCGAGCGCGGACACTGGGGTCTTCACCAGCGACGCGCACAAGCTGTACGACGCCCTGGCGGCGGCCGACAAGCACCTGCGCTTCATCAAGGCCGACCATTACCTGCTCGACCCGCCCAAGGCCAGGGACCAGGCCGCCGACCTGATCGCCGCGTGGGTGGCCGACCGCACATAACTTCCCGCTCGCCTCCGGGCGCCTTTTAGGGCACCGCCAGGCCTTGTCGCTCGTACCTCGCTCCTGCGGCCAAGCGGCGCCGGCGCCCTTCGGCTCGCTCGCGCGCTCTCGCCTCCGGCTTCGCCTTTGGCTCGATCGCGCAGTCTCCCGCTCGCCTCCGGGCGCCTTCAAGGTGTCTACTCCTGGGTATGAAGCGTTCCTTCGCGTCCTCCGCCGACCTGGCGGAGAAGGAGCAGACACTCGAGCTACTCGCGGACGGGGTATACGCCCTGACCGCTGAGGGCGACCCGAACGTGGGGGCCATCGAGGGCGAGGACTTCCTCGTCTGCTTCGAGGCCATGGCGACGCCAGTGGCGGCGCGCGCCTGGCTGGACCGGCTTCGCGAGCACACCAGCAAGCCGATCCGCTACCTCGTGCTCTCGCATTACCACGCGGTCCGGGTGCTAGGCGCGAGCGCGTTCGGCGCTCAGGTGATCATCGCCCACGACAACACCCGCGCCCTGATCGCGGAGCGGGGCCAGCAGGACTGGGAATCAGAGCTCGGCCGGATGCCCAGGCTGTTCAGGGACCCGGCCTCGATACCCGGCCTCACCTGGCCAACAGCGACGTTCTCTGACCGGCTGACCATTCAGCTCGGCGGCACGAGGGGCGAGCTTGTGCTGGCCTACTTCGGCCGCGGCCACACCGAGGGCGACATCGTGGCGTGGCTGCCACGCCAGCAGATCCTTTTCGCCGGCGACCTGGTCGAGGCTCAGGCGGCCCTGTACACCGGCGACGCCTACCACAGGGACTGGGCGGGCGCCACCCTGGACGCGGTCGCGGCGCTCGGCGCCAGGCAGCTGGTCGGCGGTCGCGGCGCGGTGGCCGTCGGCCAGGACGCGGTCGAGGCGGCGATCGCGCAGACCCGCGAGTTCCTCGTGACCATGCAGGCCGAGGTCGGCGCCACCCATGCGGCCGGCGGGACGCTCAAGGACGCGTTCGTCGCTGCGCACGCGGCGCTGGCACCACGCTATGGCCGCTGGCCGATCTTCGAGCACTGCATGCCTTTCAACGTCGCGCGGCTCTGGGACGAGTTGTCCGGGATCGAGCGGCCGGTCATCTGGACCGCCGAGCGGGACCGGCAGGTCTGGGACCGGTTGCAGGACACGTGAGCGAACCGGGAAGCCCTGCGCGAGCGAGCCAAAGGCGAAGCCGGCGGCGAGAGCGCGCGAGCGAGCCGGAGGGCGCCGGCGCCGCGCTAACTGAGGAGCGCGGTTTTCGCGACGAGGGCAGGCGGCGCCCTAAAGGCGCCCGGAGGCGAGCGGGAATCACAGCACCTGTCCTGATCGCGGGGGCCGGGCCGGTCGGACTGACGACCGCGCTGCTGCTGGCCCGCTGGCAGGTACCGACGGTCGTGCTCGAGGCGGCCGGCGCCCAGGCGAAGCGGGCGCCTGCGGGCTCGCGCGCCATCTGCTTCCAGCGCGACGTGCTTGACGTATTCGACCGGGTCGGCTGCGGTGAGGAGCTGGTGGCCGAGGGCGTGACCTGGTCAACCGGGCGCACCTACTACCGCGAGCACGAGCTCTTCGTGGTGGGCTTCCCGGCCTCCGCCGCCCAGGGACGGCCACCGTGGATCAACATCTCGCAGTCGCGCGTCGAGCACATGCTGCTCGCTAGCGCCGCGGCCGATCCGCTGATCGAGGTTCGGTTCGGCGAGACGGTGACTTCGGTCACCCAGGACGCGGACGGAGCAGGCATCGCCGCCGAGGTGACATCCGCCGCGGGCGCCAGGTCCAGCGTCCGCGGCAGCTACCTGGTTGGCGCCGACGGATCCCGCAGCGCGATCAGGCAGTCCCTCGGCCTGGGATTCGACGGCCGCTCCTACGAAGACCAATTCCTGATCTGCGACATCCGCGCCAGCTTGCCGTTCCCAAGCGAGCGAAGGTTTTTCTTCGATCCGGGCTGGAACCCGGGCCGGCAGGTGCTCGTGCATCCGTGCCCGGACGGAATATGGCGGATCGACTGGCAGGTGCCAGCCGACTTCGACCTCGCGGCCGAGCGCGCGAGCGGCGGGCTCGACTCCAGGGTCAGGCAGATCACCGGCGACGCGGACTACGAGATCGTGTGGGCGACCGCCTACCGGTTCGCCGAGCGGGTCGCCGGGGCC
>JASIBM010000376.1 GCA_030045175.1 Streptosporangiaceae bacterium
GGCTGCCGTGTATCCGGCCAGGTCGATCTGGCCGGTGACCCTGGCCAGGCCATACGCGGCCAGCAGCGTGACCGTGTCGCCAGCCACGCTGGGGCATCTCGTCCCGTCGGCGAGGTTCACGCGCGTGCCTGGTGCGAGCACGCGGCCGGGATCGTCGATGCCCAGGCTGGCCAGCAGCTCGCTGACCTGCTGACCCAGTCCGGGCAGGCTGGTCAGCAGCGCGTTGCCGCCGGCCCGGACGAGCACCCGGGTCGCGATCAGGCTCACCGTGTCACCGTCGGCCGTCACCTGCGGCAGCCCGGCCAGCGGCAACGGGACGCCAGCGCTGAGCACCGCCGCGTCGCTGTTGGCGGTCAGCAGGTCGCTCTCCTGGTACGCCCGCCAGCCTGCCGCCGCGTCCTCGCCGGCCGCCTCCACGACCCCTGCCCCGGCCGTGGCCAGCGCGGCGGCGATGCTGGTGAAGCTGTCGCCAGCGCGGACCTGGCGCACGACGTCGGGCAGCGTGATCAGCGCGCCGGCTCGCAGCACGGTGACGTCGTCCTGGTTGGGCGTCACCACCCGCAGCGGCTCGCGCGGCAGGCCCGTGTCGCCGATCGCGGTCCCGACATCGGTGATGCTCATGGGCCCGGTGCTGGCATAAGGGACAGCGGCGAGGTAGTCGGCGGCGGCCTTCACGGCGGCGCTCAGCAGCATCGCGAAGTACTGGCAAAACAGCAGCGTGGCGATCGACTCCGAGGTGGCCCCTGCCGCGACCGGCGGCGCGGGTGAATCGCCGCTCGCGGTCTCGAATGGCCGCTGGAGCAGGTCGAAGTAGGCGCGGATCTTGCGCGCGTAGGAGTCGTCGACCATCGTCTGGGCGGCGAAGTCCACGATCTGGTCGTCGAGGTCGCTCAGGCTCAGGGCCGGGATCATCGGGAACAGCGCGACGCTGGCCGGCGTCTTGTCGGCGGCGGCCTGGATGTCGATCGTGAAGTTGGCGGCCAGGAACGCGGTGAGCGTGTCGTAGCTGGACAGGGCGGCCACGGTGTCGGGCAGGGTGAGCTGGTGACGCAGTTCCTCGAGCTGGCTCGCGGTGACGACGCCGGGGTCGGCTATGGCCCGCCCGGTCATGACGTAGATGCCCCAGCCGAGCATGGCCTGCATCAGGACGTTGAACGGGGCGGTCGCAGGATCGGGCCCGGCGAGCCTGCGGTGCTCGGCGAAGGTGGCGGCATTCGGTGGCGCCGAGGTCCGCGCGGTGAGCAGCAGGACGATGTCGCTCGTGGGGCTCTGGACGGTATGGGCCTTGGTGAATCCTGGCAGCGGCTGGACCGCGAGGACCTGCCGCCCGCCTGGCAGCACGCACACCGCCGGCCAGTCGGTGATGGCGAAGCCGGCCTGGCGGGCGGCCAGTGCCCGCCGCCGGGCCCTGGCGAGGCCCGGATGGATCAGCTCGGCTGGCGTATGCAGCGTCCGCTGCCCGGTCAGCATCCGCCGCTGCCCGTCGCTGTGCGGCCCGCCCGAGGCGACGTGCCACGGGGTCGGACTGGCCGACCCGATCGTGAAGGACGCGTCCACGCTGGCCTGGAAGGTCAGGTGAATGGTGATGAACACGACCTTCACGCTCACCAGCACAGAGACGCTCGCGCTTACCGCGATGTAGATCGGCTGGTGCGACTCGATCACCAGCGTGGCCGTGACGTTCGCTGTCACGTCGATGCTGGCCTGGATCACGGCGAAGTCGATGGTGGCGTACAGCCGCCCGGTGATCGCGATCGTGCCCTTGACCCAGTGGTAGGTCTCCGCAGGAGAGGTGTCCGTGGGGTGGAACCACGCGAACACGCCCTCGACCATGCCAAGGACGGTGACCGTGATGCCGCCCGACAGCGCGCCCTCGCTGATGGTCTTGCCGACGCCGACCTGGAGAGCGAGGCCGAACTCGACGACCGGGGCGAACGTGCCGTTCGTGATGGCAGGCACCCGGCTGGACGTCGCCCCGTCGAGCAGCGCGAAATAGAAGCCACCGTAGCCGACGAAGGGGAAGAGCTGGAAGGAGAAGGACCGCGAGAAGTCCGTTCCCTTGGGAAACCCGAAATCCACCCGGAAATTGCCGTTGGTGTAGATGTCGAGGTCGACTATCGGCAGGATGACCGAGACCTCGCCGAGCTCGAGGTGGCGCATCGCGTCGGGCAGCTTGAGCTCGATGTGGTAGACGCCGATGACGTCGTTGACCTTGCGGTACAAGATCTCCAGCCGCAGGCCGGCGAAGATCTCGGCCTTGGCCCCTGATAGCTCGAGCACCGCACCGTACAGGTCGGGGTCGTTGAAGATCGCGGTGATCGAGACCGTCCCTGCGACGGTGAACTGGGCGCCGATCAGCCAGTGGCTCTGGGCGGCGAAGACCAGGTCCGTGCCGAACGGGGGCAGCGCCCCAGGCTGCGCGGGCGTCGCGGTCGCACGCAGCCGCTTCATCACGTCGTCCATGGTCTGCGGCGCCGCGCCGCCAAGCGCGATGTGCTGGCCGAGGCCGAGGTACTCCAGGTCGAACAGCGAGCTGCCCTTGCCTGGCACGGCTGGCGGGCTCTCGTTGACCGGGTCCCAGGCGAGCGGGGCGTTGCCGTCCGGCCCGCCTGTGCCGAAAGACACTCCCAGGAACTTCCCGCTGACCTCGACCTTCGTCGAGCTGGCCTGGTTCTTGGTCGCCTTGGCGTAGGCAAGCGCCACCGTGTCGATGGTCAGGAAGCCCAGGTCGACGCCACCCGGCGGGTCGTAGGTGAGGGCCACGCTGCCCTTGCTGACGTTCACTTCGAGCACGAAGGCGTCCAGGCTGATGTCGAGGAACTTGCTCCACGGCTCGGGCAGGCTGAGGTCGAACGTCGGGTCGATCAGGTGCACGAAGTGGCCAAGCATGGAGCCGACGGTCTCGTTCACCAGGTGCAGCGAGAAGACGGTGTCCGTGCCCTCCTTGTCGCTGATCGTGGCGTCCGCCTGGAAGGCGATCGGGCCGAGGAACACCTCGCCTTGCAGCGTGGCCGTGTAGGTCTTCGTCTCGGCGGCCTCGAAGCTGACCTCGATGGCCATGTCGTTGACGCCGAGGATCGACGTGCCGAACAGCCGGAAGCTGCCGCTGACCACCGCGCCGATCGAGACCGTCTTGGGCTGGCCGCCGCCGAGGCTGGCCGCGAACGTGAAGTCACCGAACTGGATCTCGACCAGGTCCTCGGGTATGACCAGGTGACCTTCGAAGACGGTCGTGTTGAGATCGGACAGCTTCAGTGCGGGCAGCGTGCCTTTCTCCTCGCCGGTGATGTCCAGGTCCGAGTCGATCGTCAGCTCGAACGTCAGCGGAGGCGCTCCGTGCGGTGGGTGCGGCGGGTAGCTGAGGTCCGCGATCACCAGGACGTCGGAGTCCAGCGTCCTGCCCGGGAGGAAGGTGAGCGTCCAGAACACGTCGAAGCTGAGCGTCGGGCCGCCAGTCCACATGTCCCAGCCCTTGAGCGTGCCGACGTACAGCGTCATCGAGTCGATGGCGACGGGATTCAGGCTGATGATCGCGGTGTAGCCCTTGAAGCCGACCGTCTCGAACAGGTCCTTGATGACCGACGCGGGGCCGGCGAAGAACGAGTCCCAGTTCTGGCCCGCGATCAGGGCGCCGAGGCTGGCGAGCGTGATCTGGTGGTCGGGCTCGGGTGACAGGCTCAGCATCAGGTCCACGGGCAGGCCCGGGTGATCTGGTGAGCCCAGGTCCGTCAGCGGCAAGCCGATCCTGGCATCCACGCCCACCGTCGCTCCGCCGGCGCGGCCAACCGATACCTGCATGCCGAGGTAGATGTCGATCAGCTGGTCGGTGGTATCTCCGGACTTGACGGGGACCAGGTCCACTCCGGCTCCGGGATGCTCCAGCGTCACCTTGATCTCGTCGCCGATGGACTTCGGGTCGATGCCGAAGTCCGCGTGCAGGTCGAACGCGAGGCTGTCGCCGGCGCCGCTGATCTGGCCGGTCAGGTGGTAGTGATCGGAGATGCCGAGCAAGCCAGCCGCCGCCTGGAAGAAGCCCGTCAATGCCAGCTCGCCGCTGAACGTCAGCCCTTTCGGCTCGACGCCCTTCGGCGGGGTCACCAGGGTCGACAGCACCAGCGTCTGGCCGCTGAGCGGCAGCTCGTCGTAGGGCAGGTGGGCGAGCTCGGGAAAGCTGTCGCTGAACACCCAGCTCTTCGAGTTGCTTGTGGTGGGGACGGTCAGCACCACGTCCACGCCGCTGCCGACGAGCAACCGCAGCGTCGCGGCGCACCCCGTCAGCGCCAGGAACCCGTCATCGCCCGCAGGGACCGTCGCCGCGACCTCGAACCCGTCGGCAGGCGGGTTCGCCGGGATCGCCGGCGGGCGGATCACCAGCTTCAGCTCGTCGCGCCGCAGGCAGTTCCTGACCAGGTCGTCAAGCCCGCTCGTGCCGAGGGCCTCGTCGCTGAGGGTGACCAGGTTGGACGGGTCGGCCTGGGCGGCGGAGCGCAGCAGGTCGGCCAGGGCCTGGGCGGTAGGTGGCACCGTATCCTCCGGCTGCTCGCTGCCAGCGGTGGTCAGACCTGCACCAGAACGGGCAGGTGGTCACTGGTTCCCGCCTTGGGCGGGGAGATGTGACCGTAGTTCAAGGGATTCCGGAACAACGGCTCCTGAACGCGGGCGTCCGTTATCCGGGCGATCACGCCCAGCGGGACGGTCATGTCGGTGGTAAACGCGGGCAGCGGTCCGGCCGCGGGCGTGCCAGCCACTCGCTCGACGATGACGGCCGATGGCCCCGCCTGTGGCCGGGTGCCGGCGCCGTACTTGACGAAGCCGAAGTCCATGCACTTCCTCCCGGCCTTGTAGGTGCCGGGCAGGCTCTGGTCGTTGCGGTTGATCATCGTCGGACCCAGGGGAGCGGGCGCCAGTCGTTCGTAGCCCGCGTTGCGAGCGCCAGGACCCCACGCCTCCAGGCCGGCCCTCTCCAGCCAGCTGGGCGCGATGAGGTCGATATTGAAATCGCCGACGACAAGATTCAGCTCGTTCTGTTGTGGCTCGAATTGCTGCCGCACCATCTGGCTGACCTTCGTGGACGCGATAGCCGGATCCGCGTCGCCCGGCTTGAGGTGAACGACGAACAGCCGGATAATGCGGTCGGTGGGTCTTTGCGGCGAACGTATTTCCTGGAATTCGGTCAGGTATGGCCGCCGGTGCGCCTTCTCGTGGAAATCAATTTCGGTCAAGTCCGCGGCGTAGAAGCGGCATAGCGCGGCTTGCGTCACGACCGGGGGCCCCTGCGGGACGGTCGCGTTCCACGGTGCCGGGTAGGCCGCGCTCTCCGCGGGATCTCCTGTCGGCGGGCCGGCCGCGTTCTTCGGCCCGCGCGGCCAGAGGAGCGGGCCCGTGAAGCGCAGCCGGTCGGCGCGCCAGAAGACCCCGACGGTCTCGGTGTGCGTGCCCTTGTGCGGATCCTTGGGGTTGGTCTTGAGCGGGGGTACCAGATACCAGTTGGGCTCAATGCCGTGCAGGGCCGCGAAAAGGTAGCGGAGCCCGTCCGCGCCTTGCCCCTTCGCGAGGCACTCGACCCGGCCCTGCTCGCTCTTCGCCTCGATTACGACGAAGATATCCGGATCGGCCTGGCGGATCGTGCCGAGGATATATCTTAGGTTTGCCATGGATTTGAAGGCATTCGCTCTTCGCTCGGCCTCGGTTTGCCCGCTCGCGTCGTAGATACGGCTCAGCGTGAACTGCAGGATGTTCCAGAACAGGACTCTCATGCGCGCGGGCTCCGTTCAGGTGCTCGGTGGCTTGGCGTACGCCGCGTACCAGCCCAGGCTGGTATCGCCCTTGTCTTTTGAGTTCGGGTCGCCGAAGAGCGCGAAGTTCACCTGGCCAGACGGCGGGAAGGTGAGGCTGAGGAACTCAAAGCCGATGCCGTAGAGAATCAGCACGAAGACGTCGGGTTCCGGCTGGACGATCTGGAGCGACTTGAAGCCGATGTCGAGCAGCCCCTCGATCGGGACCGATCGCTTCGCGCCGCTCGAGCCTGGCAGCTTCAGGCCGACGAAGACGTGGTAGTCCGAGTCCTGGCCCGGGCTCCAGGCGACCGTCAGCGTGGCGACGAACCCCGCGGCGGCGGCGAGCGCGCCGAGCGTGCCCAGGTTGAGGTTGAAGTCCAGTGAGAACCAGGGGTAGCTGAGCGAGCTTTGCGTCAGCGGCGTCTGCACCCCCATGAATCCCAGGTCCGTCGGCGCGGCCCCCTGCTCGGCCTGGGTCAGCCGCGCCAGGGTCAGCGGCAGGTGCTGGAACAGGCTGTGCGGCCGGGGGGTGCTCGCCGTCATGTCGAAGGCCAGGGCCGAGGCGTCGAAGGTGAAGGCCGGTGGCTGCGCAGGCTGCGCCGGGCCGGACGACATGCGAAGGACCAGGTTGCTGAACGCCAGCCCGGCGCGATCGCCGGCCTGCTGGCGGCCGAAGGACAGCGCGTCGAACGGCTGGCCGGCCTCGCCACCCGCGCTCAGCTCGGCGAAGTCGATGAGCCCCCAGAACAGGAACTGCGCGATGACCCCGGACGAGGACGTGCCGCTCGTCACGGTCACGAACTGGGCCTTGGACACGATGACCGCGTTCAGCGCCTTGCTTGCCAGGTCGAAGGCCGCGTCCTGCCCGGACTTGGTCTGGAACACGCACGACTGGGTCACCTGGCCGTTGTCCTCGTGCTTGCCGTAGACCCCGAAGAGCTGCACGACGTTGGGGCCTGCCTGGCCCGGGTCGCCGCGCAAGGTGGCTGCCTCGCCGAACAGGGAGTTGACCTGGAGGTCGATGACGGCCGAGAACGAGGTCACCGCGGACTCGCTGAAGACCACCTTGAGCGAGCTGACCTGGAAGGCCCAGTCCGCGACGTGCGGCGGCAGCGGTGCGCCCGCGGTGTAGTCGATCAGGCCGAAGATCGAGGAGTTCTCGATGCTCAGCGGCCCGTTGCCGCCGGCCGGCACGATGATCTTGGATGCCTTGATGCCGACGTGGTGGGCGACGAACTTGCTCTTGTCGATTCCGGCGCCCAGCCCGCGCAGCTCGGCGGGCAGCTCGTCAAGCGGAGCCGCCACGCTCAGCGCGATGATGCCGTTCCAGGCCGGGTCGGTCACGGCCGTCACGAAGTCCGAGTAGTCGGTGTCTTTGGCGGCGAGCGCGTCCTTGGCCTGCCGCACCGTCGCGATGATCCGCTGGCTGGCGGTGGCCGGGCTGGCGTTGAACGCGGTCGCCGCCGACCACGCGCCCGGGCTGGCCGCGAGGTCCTCGACGCTGAGGTCGTGGTACTTGACGATCAGCACGGTCCCGTGCTGATCCCAGTTCGCCGGGGCCAGGTCGAACTGCCAGGAGTCGCTCGTGCCGCCGCCGATCGTGATCTGGGCGTTGGCGGCCTGGAGGTACGCATTGATCGCCCGGGGGTCGGTGATCACCAGGAACAACTTGTTGCTCTGGAACGCGCCGAGCAGTTGCCCGTCGACATTGGTCAGCGACACCCGCTGTTGCGCGCTGACCTGCGCCAGCACGATCTCGCTCCACTTGCTGCCGTCGCCGCCAGGCACGTAGCTCGCCAGCACGCCCTGCGGGGTGGCGCTCAGCGGGCTGCGGGCCAGGGCGGGCAAGCCGGCGTTTCGCGCCGGGGGCGCCGCGCGCAGCTTCTGGCGCCGCTGCGGGCTGACGACCTGGCCCTCGAGCTGGGCGAGCACGCCGAGGTCGGCACCGTCGGCCCCGCCGTAGGGCAGCAGCGGGAACGCCGACGTGCGAGCGCCGGCGGCGGTGAGCGAGGCGGCGAGGACAGGCACTGGTGCCAGGGCGACCACGCTCGACACGCCGCCCGCCTGGGCGTCGGGGTAGTTGTAGAGCACGGACTGGTCCGGCTGGGCGTAGTAGCTGACGGCGCCGCCCGTGCCGCCGATCCAGGCGAACGAGGTGACCGGCGTGGTGGCCGGCGTGAGGGGGCTGGCGACGTCGGGCCGGCCAGCGACGAAGCCGGCCGCGAAGGCGGGACTGCCGGGAAGGAAGGACACGATCACGCCCTGGTCCGGCAGGTCGAAGTACTCCACGCCGGACAGGCCGCCCATCAGCTTCGTCGGCCTGGCCGGCGCGGGCGACAGCCGGAAGTCACCGGCAGGCGCCAGGTACACCGGGTCGTCCGGCGACGCCGAGCTAGCCTGCTGGTCGATGGCGAGCACGAGGGCCGGCGGGCCGGTCGGCCTGGTGGCATCGGCCATCGGAACCAGCGAGTAGCCGTCGTTGAGCGCGGACCGCAGGTAGCAAGGGACGGCGGCCGGGCCAGGGCCGGCCAGCCGCGCGTCGGCCGCCACGAACGCCAGGTACGTCCGGCTGGCGTCGAGCACCGCCAGCGGATCAAGTACCGGGTAGACGGTCACCGGGCCGCCGAAGAGCCGGTAGCGGTATGAGTCGAGCGCGAAGGCGCTCGCGGGAGCGTCCGGATGCTTCGGGTCGGGTGGCCGTGCCCAGAAGTACTTCACGCCTGCGCCGAGTGAGTCGAGGTCCTCGGTGCGCAGGTCTAGCTGGAACCGCAGGCAGCCGTTCAGCCGTCCGGTGAGGCCGAGCTGCGCCGGGCCGGTGACGGTCCCCGCCTTCGCCTTGCCCTGTTGCGCCGTCACGGTGATCGGCGTCCCGGCCTGGCCGCCCCCGAAAGCGAAGCCCGACGTCTGGTCGGACGCCGCGATCGGCAGGCCGGCCGGCAGCAGCAGGCTCACGCCGCGGAAGCTGAAGGTCGTGTCGGACGCGGTCACCGGCCCGGCGGCACCGCCGGTTACTCGTAGCACCGTTGCCCCCAGGATCCGCGACGGCTGACCTGGCTCCAGCTCCAGCCAGGCGAAGCGGGCACCCTGCCGCTGCGGGTCAGCGAGGAAAGTCCGCGCGGCCGCGGCGAAGGCCGCCAAGTCGGCGTCAGCCACCGCGGCGGCGGGGAAGAGGTACGCGCCCTCCGCCTGCCAGCCTTGCGTGAACGACAGTACGGGTGGCGCCTGTTGGCCCGGCGGCAGGAGCATAAGCACCTGGCGCGCAGGCGGATCGCTCGCGTCCTCGGCGACGTAGATGTCTGCTGGTGCGGCACGATGCACGAACTGCACGGCGCGCCCTTATCAGCCGGCGCGTAGCGCGAAGCGACGACTCATGGCACCCTCCCAGGAACCCTTACAGGTCCCGCCATTTACCAAAAGCAACATATAGAACGGTGGGTTGTCGCGAGTCAAGCCTCCTGTGGCAATCTCGGGCGGAGGAGACTGGTGGACATCAGTCCGTCAGGCTCGAAGGGCGGCAGTGATGTTCGACGTCGAACCGGCGCGGTTCGAGGAGATGGTCGAGTCGGCCCTCGACGACATGCCAGAGGAGTTCGGCAAGCTGATGCGCAACGTCGCGGTGACTGTCGAGCACGGCCCGGGCCCGCGCGGCCTGCTCGGCCTGTACCAGGGCGTCCCGCTCACCAGCCGCACCACGCACTACGCGGGCGTGCTGCCCGACTGGATCACCATCTACCGCCGGGCCATCTGCGCGATCTGCTTTTCCGAGGCACAGGTCGCCGCTCAGGTCAAGAAGACGCTCATCCACGAGGTAGCCCACCATTTCGGCATCAGCGACGAGCGCCTGGACGAACTCGGCTGGTGAGCCGGCCGGAGGGTCGGCTTGTGGATAATGGCTGAGCAACCAAATCGAAGCACTTAGGACCAAAGCGAGGGCGCGTGGTGGCTGAGGAGCCGACGGAAGGTTCGCTCACTGCGGTGGACGGGGGCTGGATCGCGCGGATCGATACCAGCGTGGCACACCCGGCCCGGGTGTACGACTACTGGCTCGGCGGCAAGGATAACTTCGCCGCCGACCGTGAGGCGGCCGAACGGGTGCTCGCGGCCTCTCCTGGCTTGCGCGAGCGGGTCAGGGCGAACAGGGCGTTCCTGGCCAGGGCGGCGCGGTTCCTGGCTGCCGAGGCAGGCATCTGGCAGTTCCTTGACATCGGCACCGGCATCCCGGCGGCGAACAACACCCATGAGGTAGCCCAGGCGGCGGCGCCGAGGTCGCGGGTCGTGTACGTGGACAATGACCCGATCGTGCTCGTGCATGCCCGCGCGCTGCTGGCCAGCGGCCCGCAGGGCGCTACCCAGTACGTCGACGGTGACCTGCGCGACCCCGCGGCGATCTTGCGGGCGGCGGCAGAAACGCTCGACTTCACCCAGCCGGTGGCCTTGATGCTGCTCGGGATCTTGCACCTGATCCAGGACTCCGAGGGCCCGTACGAGATCGTGGCCGAGTTGATGGACGCGCTCGCGCCGGGCAGCTACCTGGCCCTGGCGCACCCGGCCAGCGACATCGGTCCCGGGCAAGCCGAGGCGCAGCGACGCTACAACGAGCGCGTGTCCACCCCGCAGCGGCTGCGCAGCCAGGACGAGGTAGCGCGCTTCTTCGCCGGGCTCGACCTGGTGCCGCCTGGCCTGGTCTACGTCCACGCCTGGCGGCCCGACCCCGGCGACGTCGTCCCCCCTGGCGGCGTCTCCAGCCACGGCGGCGTCGCCCGCAAGCCCTGATGCGCCGCGAGGGCGTGCAGGTACGGGAGATGTCTGCTGGCGACCTGGCCGATGTCTCGGGACTGTGCGAGCGGGAACTGACCCTGGACCGCGGCGCCGGCGCGTTGCCTGCCATCTTGACCCGGCGCCCGCATGTCGGCTTGGTCGCTGAGGACGGGCCGAGTCGTGCCGGAGGCGCGCAAGGCCAGCATCGTGCCGGAGGCGCGCAAGGCCAGCATCGTGCCGGAGACGCGCAAGGCCAGCATCGTGCCGGAGGCGCGCAAGGCCAGAACAGGTTGCTCGGGGCGTGCTTCGGCGCAGCCGAGCCAGCCACCCCGGCCGGAGCCGAGCGAAGGACAGGGTTCGTCGACCTGGTCGTGGTGGACCGCGCGGCACGCAGGCAGGGAATCGGCGCGCAGCTGGTGGCCGGCCTGCGCGAGCGGCTCGCCGCCAGCGGGTGCCAGGTGATCGCGGTGCGCGGGCACGGGGTGCACTACGCCTGGCCCGGCATCGACGTCGGCTACACCGCCGCCATCTGCATGGCCGAGGACCTCGGGTTCCAGCGCGCCGGATGTGAGGTCGACATGCGGGTCGACCTGCTGAGCGTGCCGCTGGACACCCGCGCTGCGGAGGAACGGTTGGGCCGGGCGGGCATCGAGGTCCGCCGCGCCGGGACCGGCGATGACGGGCCGTTGCAAGCCTCGCTCGCGACGACCTGGGTACCTGACTGGATCGCCGCGATCACCGCGGCGCTGCGCGACGACCACGCGGGGCTGCACATCGCGCTGCGCGGGCAACGCTATGTCGGCTTCTGTGCCTATGGCGTGAACCGCCTGCACGAGGTGGGTCCGCTGGGCACCGACCCGGGCCTGCGCGGGCTTGGCATCGGCGCCACCTTGATCAAGAGGTGCCTGGCCGACCAGCGCGATCGTGGCCTGCTCGCCGCCGACCTGGGCTGGGCTGGCCCGCTGTCCTTTTTCTCGCACACCCTGAACGCCGTGATAAGCAGGACGTACTGGACGTACGAGAAGGACCTCACCGCGCCCGGCCGCCCCGCCCGCTGGCAAGACCGGATCGGCCTGATCTGACCCGGCTGGGAGCGGCCGCCTCGCCCCTGGGCGCCCGCCGCTCGCCGCGACCGCTGCGGCCCGCTCCGCGGAAGCTACCGTATCCTTGCCGTAGGGGGCCGATCGATGCGGTACCAACGTCTTCATCTCAGGCGCCGTTCTCCGTGGGCGGCTATCGCGATCGTGGTCGCGGCCGCCGTAACGTTCGCTGTCATCTCGGCAGGCAAGGCTCCGGCGAGCACACGGACGGCCTCGAGGGTGCCCACTGAATCGGCGCTCGTGCACCGGCTGACAACGTGCCTGGCGCCTGGGCAGGCGAGGCCGACGGTCGTCCTCGTCCACGGCGCCTGGGCCGACACCTCGAGCTGGAGCGGTGAGGTCGCCACGCTCCAGGCCGCCGGCTATGACGTGCGGGCGATCGCGAACCCGCTGCAGAACCTGACCACCGACTCGGAGTACGTCGCCGATTACCTCAAGACCATCCGCGGCCCGGTGGTGCTCGCGGGCCACTCCTACGGGGGATCCGTCATCACCAACGCCGCGGCGGGGCTAGCTAACGTCAAGAGGCTGGTCTACGTCGACGCGGCCGCGCCGGCACCCGGCCAGACCACCGGCCAGCTTTCTGGTGCCGGATCTGTCCTGACCAAGATGAAGCCGGCCGAGCTGTTCTACACCACCACCGATCCGGCAGGCACGCCCGAGTTGTACCTGAAGGAACGCATTTTCATCCATCATTTCGCGAGTGACCTGCCGCGGGCTGAGGCCAAGGTCCTGTGGGCGTCTCAGCGCGGCGCTGCCGCGGCGGCCTTCGACACGCCATCCAAGGCGGCGGCATGGAAGACAATCCCGTCCTGGTACTTCATCAGCACCGGTGACCAGATAATCACGCCCGCCTCGGAGCTGGCGATGGCACACCGCGCGCACTCGCATATCACGCTGTTCCATGGTGGATCACACCTGACGCTCATATCGCACCCGAACGCGGTGACGGCCGTCCTCGCGTCGGCGATCTGCTCGCTGCGCTGATCACGGCCGTGCGCGGGCACGGCCGTGCGCGGGCACGGGCGCGCGCGGCCGAGGCCGCGCGTGATCAGGGCCGCGGCGGTGGTGACCACACGTATGGCGTGGTGGTGGTCACGGCGTGCAAACCCAGTCGCCGCAGGATCGGGGCGCTGTCGTCGGAGGCGTCCACGTGCAGGAGCCTGACGCCGCGGGCGACGGCGAGCTTGGCGCGGGCAGTTACGAGCGCCCGGTAAATGCCCCGGCCGCGCCAGGCGGGCAACGTCGAGCCGCCCCACAGGCTGGCGAACCCAGTCCGCCCCCGGAACACGAGCCAGGCCGCGGCCACCACCTCGCCGCCGGCCTCAGCGACCAGGACGGCGATCTGCTCCGGGGCTGCCGACACGCGGGCGATCAGGTCGTCGCCGGTGCTCCCCGCATCTGCTCGTCATAGGCCGCGAGCAAGCCATCGATTCCTGTCACGGTTGATCCATGATCGCGGTCGTTTCTCAGTTGTCCGAACTGAAAATAGTCCGCGATCATGAAAATGGAGTTCATATGATGATGGCGTCGTAGTGCGGACGGGTAGCCCGAACGGCCGGGGAACCTGGCCTCGCGTCGCGGGCGTGGACGAAGGGACCTGATGTGGCTACACCGTCGCAAGTGCCAGCGGGCTGGTATCCCGATCCGGCTGGCCTGCACGAGGCGCGCTACTGGGATGGCTCAGGCTGGACGGCGATGGTGTCCGACGGCGGGGTGACCGCTGCCGACCCGCCCGCGGTAACGGCCCTGCCTGCGGTAACGGTCCCGCCCGCGGTAACGGTCCCGCCCGCGGTAACGGCCCAGGCCGACGTGCCTGCGGCGCAGTCCTGGTCGCCGGCCGCTCTGCCCGGCCCAGCGAGCGGGGGGAGCGGACGGCGGAAGTGGGTCATCGCGGCGGTTGCGCTCGTGGTGGTGCTCGGGGTGGCCGGCGGTCTAGTGGCCTGGGCGCCGTGGGTACCCCCTCCGGTGCTGCGCCCGACCGGGCTCAGGGCCGGGCAGCCAACCATCAGCTCGGCGGCGCTCGGCTGGTCGCGCCCGGCCACAGGCCCGCTGCCCGACAGGTACCTGATACTGCGCGACGGCAAGGTGGTCGCCTCGGTCCGCGGGACCCTCACCTCCTACCAGGACCGCGGCCTCGCGCCCGCCACGACGTACAAGTACCGGGTCGAGGCGGTGCGCGGCGGCGTGCGATCCCCGGTGTCACGGACCTTGGTGGTGACCACCGCCACGCCGCCCCTGTCGGCGGCCCGCGTGCAGGGGCAGTGGGCTGTCGCGATCAAGCTCGTCCGGGGCGGCGCGGCGCTGACCAACAAGCAGCTCAAGTTGTGGAACGAGTCGTGGCTGGCCAGCTCGTCCTGCGCGGCAGGAGCGTGCCCGGTGCGGCTCTCCGCGCAATGGAACGGCCACGCGTTCAAGGCGACCCTGGCCCCCGCGGGCGCCTTCTATGCGGGCAGGACCATCGCCAACATCTTCCCGTGCGGGTCGGGCTCGACCTCGTTCCCTATCCACTCCACGGTGAGAATCCAGCTCAAGGTCACCTCGGCGGCGACGCAGGACCAGGCCTGGACCGCTACATCA
>JASIBM010000377.1 GCA_030045175.1 Streptosporangiaceae bacterium
GAGCGTGATCGTCGCCAGGTTGCCGGCCAGCATCCGGCCGGCGCACAAGCTCTTCATCAAGGTCGAGACCGTGGACGGCACGGTCGGCACGGTGTTCATCGAGCCGGGCGGCAACCTCGAGGCTTACAGCTTGGACATTTCCAGCGCCAAGCAGTTCACCTCGCTGGCTTCGATCTCCTACCCCGTCAACTCCTAGCCAGGCACCGAGCGTGGCGAAGATCTGCGTCGGTACCGACGTGCCGCGCTAACGCTCCATACTGGACATATGCGCCCTGCGCTGTGCCCCGTGCTGGTCGGGCGGGATGACGAGGCCCGCCAGCTTGCCGATGCCCTGGACGGGGCGCGGGCGGGCCACGGGAGCACGGTGCTTGTCGCCGGGGACGCGGGGATCGGCAAGTCGCGGCTGGCCAGGGAGATCATCGAGGTCGCGCGCGAGCAGGGGTGCGCGGTCCTGATTGGCCGCGCGGTCGCCGGGGGAGTGCCGACGCCGTTCCGGCCGTTCGCCGAGGCGCTGGCGTCGGCGCTGCGCCCTGGTGGCGCGCCGGACAGCTCCGAGCTCGACCCGTTCCGGCCCGCCCTTGGCAGGCTGGTCCCGCACCTGCGGGACACTCCTGCGGCTGACCCGGCCGAGTCGCTCGTGTTCCTCGGTGAGGCGGTGCTGCGGCTGCTGCGGGTGCTGTACCCGGATCGGGGCTGCCTGCTCGTGCTCGAGGACCTGCACTGGGCCGACCCGGAGACGCTTGCGCTGCTCGAGTACCTGGCGGACAACGTCTGGGCCGAGCGGGTGCTGTGCATCGGAACGATTCGTCCCGGTGAGGGCGCTGACGCGGCCGACATGGCGGAGAAGCTTGAGGCGCGCGGGTCGGCGCGGGTGCTGTCGATCGGCCGCCTGGGCTCGGGGGCGATGGCGCGGATGACCAACGAGTGCCTCGGCAGCTCGGTCCTGCCCGGGCCGGCCCAGGCCTTCGTCGCCGAGCGCGCCGAGGGCATACCGTTCCTTGTCGAAGAGGTGCTGGCCGGCCTGCTCGAAGAGGGTGCGCTCGCGGAGCGGAACGGCCAGTGGGTGATGACCGGGTCGATCACCGCGCGCGTCCCTGCGACCTTCGCCGATTCGGTTGCCAGGCGGCTCGGCGCGTTTGATCGTGACGCGCGGCAAGTGATCGGCGCGGCGGCGGTCATCGGGCGCCAGTTCGACTGGTCGCTGCTCAGCTCGATCGCGTCGGTGGGCGACGACGTGGTGCTCGCCGCGTTGCGCAAGGGCGTGGCGTCCCAGCTCATCGAGACCAGCGAGGACGGCTTCCGGTTCAGGCACGCCCTGACCCAGGAGGCGGTGCTCGCCGGATTGCTGCCGCCCGAGCGAGCGAGGCTGGCGGGCACCGGCCTGGCCGCCGTCGAGGCGGTGCATCCGGGGCTCCCTGGCGCCTGGTGCATGCTCGGCGCCGAGCTGGCCGAGCGCGCGGGCGACTCCAGGCGCGCTTGCGAGCTGCTGCTTGAGCTTGGCAGGCGTGACCTGGCCGTCGGCGCCCTGGCCAGCGCCGAGCACACGCTGACCAGGGCGAGGGAGCTGGCTGGCGCCTTCGGCCCGGCGGGCAGCGGCCGGGCGCGCGGCGGCCGCGCTGGCGCTGGGAACCCCCGTGCCCTGGAACGGGGCGCTGCCGGACGTAGCGCCGCCGGACGGGGCGCTGCGGAACCGGGCGCCCTGGAAGGCAGCGGTGACGCCACGCTCGAGATAGGCATAGACGAGGCGCTGACCGAGGTGTTCGCGAGGTCAGGTCAGGTCGACCGCGCGATCGAGATGGGGCAGCGGCTGCTCGCCTGCATCGGCACCTCATCGGTCGCCAGGTCGGCCGACCTGCACTTGATGATCGCGCAGGCGGCGATCGCGGGCGGCCGGTGGGCGGAGGCGGACGCGAGCCTCGCGGTGGCCCGGCGGCTACCGCATCCGCAGGTATCGCGGGTCGACGCCTGCGCAGCGCAACTCGCCGAGCGCAGGGAACGGCCAGGGGAAGCCACCAGGCTCGCCGACGCCGCGCTGAGCGCGGCCGAGCAGGACGGGCTCGCCGACGTGGCGTGCGAGGCGCTCGAAGTGATCGGCCGGGTGCTTCAGCGCACCGACCTGGACGAGGCCGAGCGCGCGCTCACCAAGGCCGCGTCCATCGCGTCGGCGAACGACCTGGCGCTATGGCACGCACGCGCGCTGGCCGAGCTTGGCGGCATTGACATGCTGCGCTCGAACAGCCTGGACCGGCTACAGCAGGCTCGGGATCTCGCCGTGGCCCAGGGCGCGCTGTTCCTCACCGCGGTGATCGACCTGCAGACCGCGGCCGGGCTGATCAAGCGGTTCAGCGCCGACGAGGCGCTGGCGGCGGCGAGGGGATGCGCCGACTCGTCCCGGCGCTTCCACCTCATCGCGTTGCCTGAGGCGCTGGTCTTCCAGGCAGCGGCGCACGCGATGCGCGGCGAGCGGGAAGAGATGGAGTCGTGCCTCACCGAGGCCATCGAGCTGGCACCGGAAGACAACCACGTGCTCGGCAGCGCATGGGGGCGCTGCCGGGCGGTCGTGTCGATGCTGGACGAGGACATCGAGCAGGCCTGGGTCACGCTCGACAAGGGCGCGGCGTTGCTGCTCCGGACCTCCGGGCCCGCCGCGCCTTTCCTCGGGCTGTGGGCGCTGCTCGGGGCGCTGCTCGGCAAGGACACGGCCGCCAGTGACGTCGGACGGTTGCGCGGTGCGCACATGGCGAGGCACGGCCTGATCGCGGGCCTGCTCGGCTACGCCGACGCGATACTCGCCGGGCGCTCGGGCGGGGCGAGCGCGGAGCAGGCCGCGCAGGCCGCCTGCGTCGCCGCCGACGCGCACCTGGGCTCGCTGACCTGGTACCGGCACTACGCTCGTCGGCTGGCCGCGCAGGCGGCGCTCACCGACGGCTGGGGTGACCCGGTCGCCTGGCTGCGTGAGGCCGCGCCGTACTTCGAGGCGCGGGGCAATGACAAGATCGCGGCGGCGTGCCGGCGGCTGCTGCGCCAGGCCGGGGCGCCGGTTCCCCGGCTCAAGCCCGCCGACGTCGCGCTGCCCGGCCGGCTGCGCGCTCAGGGCGTCACCGGGCGCGAGGCCGACGTGCTCGAGATGGTCGCCGCCGGCCTCACCAATCGCGAGATCGCCGAGCGGATGTTCCTGTCGCCGCGGACCGTCGAGAAGCACGTCGCGAGCCTGCTCACCAAGACCGGCCTGCGACGGCGGTCGCAACTCGCCGCCTATCTGGCCGACCTGAGCAGGTTAGTTAACCCAGCAGCAGCTCGTGATCTTGCCTAGGATCAGGAGCTGCCTGTCACCTCGCGGAACCGCTGGCCGTGCAACTGCTGGTGGGATCGTGACAGCGGCTGGCCGGCGAGCCGGGCGGTGACGCCGGCGTTGAAGTTGGGGCACTGCGTGATGTCCTCGTGGGGGCAGCGCAGCCCGTGCCCGATGGCCTCGCGGGCGGCCTGCGCCCTGGCGATCTGCTTGTCGAGTTCCGCGAGCTTGCGCCGGGCAAGCCGCCTCCAGTCGCCGGAGGCGCCCTGGCGCGAGGCCATGAGGGCCTTCTGCTCGGCGAGGGTGAACCCCGCGTCGCTGTAGAGCAAGATGGCGGCGACAAGCCGGGCCGCTGACTCTGGGTAGCGGCGCTGCCCCGAGATCCTGGCCGGCGGGGGGAGCAGGCCGAGTTCCTCGTAGTAGCGCAGGGCCGAGGTGGTGACTTTTGCCCGGCGGGCCAGTTCGCCGATGGTGAGCAGGCCGCCGGGCGGGTTGACTTCAGGTGCGCTTGAAGGCGTTGACTGCGGGCCATGGGAACACGACATGAGGGAAGCATGCCACGGCCAGCGCGGCGGGCGGTGACCGCGGCTGTCGAGTACGCAGTCGCGCGTGCCGGGATCGTCGCGGTGCGCGCCCTGGACCACGACGTCATCGGCCAGGCCCATCATCCCAGGGGCGCGGCCGGGCGGGTGACCGCATGGGAGATGGCCCACCGCCCGTCCAACCGGCAGCGCAGCGCCTGGGTGGTCTCGCTGCTCGGCGTGCGGCCCGCCAGCCGGGTACTTGAGATCGGCTTCGGCCCCGGCCTTGCGGTCGCGGAACTTGCCCGCGCCGGCGCAGGCCACGTGTACGGCATCGACCATTCCGCCGTGATGCTCCGGCAGGCCTCCAGGCGCAACGCTGCCGCCATCCGGGCCGGCCGGGTCACCCTGATCAGGGCTTCGGTCGATCAGATCCCGCCCGCTCTCGACGGCCCCTTCGATGCCATCCTCGCCGTCAACTCCCTCGGGTTCTGGCCCGCGCCGGCCCAGCGGCTCGCCGAGCTGCGCCGACGGCTCGCACCTGGCGGGCGCATTGCCATCGCGGCCCAGCCCCGCTGCCCAGGGGCCACGGCGGACACATCCCGCGGCGCCGCCCGCGAAATCGAGGAGCTGCTGACAGCCGCCGGCTTCACGCAGCTGAGCACCCAGGCCCTCGCTCTCAGCCCCCCAGCGGCCTGCGTCATCGCCGCCAGCCCAGGCAGTTCCGCGTCATGATCGCGGACGTGCGCTGGCGTCTATTGCAGACGGGAGTCCGCGATCATGGGATGCGTTCGAGTGCTCGGACTTGAGCACGCCCATTGAGATGAAGTCCTTCCAGCCGTCCGGGTAAAGCTCGGCCTCACGGCGGACGCCTTCCTGGCGGAATCCGCAGGCCAGGTAGCAGGCGATCGCCCGGTGATTGCTGGCTAGCACCTCGAGCTCGACGCGGTGCGCGCCGAGCACGTCGAACGCCCAGGCCAGGATCAGCCGGGTGATCTGCTTGCCGAGTCCCTGGCCGCGCACGCCGGCCTCGAACAGGCCGACCGAGTAGACCGCGCGGTGCTGGTCGGCGTTCACGCGCAGCTCGGCAGAACCGACACACCGGCCCTGGTATTCGACCGCCCAGAAGTAGTGGCCGGGCTTGGCCGGCTCCGGGCCGGACGTCAGGTGCTCGCGGACGTGATACCGCCGGCCGTCCCACTCGCGGCGCCAGGCCGAACCGTAGTTGTCCTCCTCTTCCGGGTCAATCGGCTGGAGCAACCGGTCGTCGATGTCGGAGGCCTGCCGCTGCCGCAAGATCACAAGTTCGCCGCGCAACGTGGGCAGCGGCAGCAACGGCAGTCGATCCAGCATCAGGCAAACGTTACTCGGGCCGTAAGATCATCCCGCTATGCCGGCGGCACTCACCGACACCGGTTCGTTTCATGATGCCGAAGACTTTTGTATCGCCGGTGATACAAAAGTCTTCGGCCTAACAGTCTGGCGGGGCCGGCCGCGGCCATGTCGAGGGCGGCGATGTAGCCGAACGTCATCGCCGGGCCGATGGTCGCGCCCGCGCCAGCGTAGCTGCGGCCCATCACGGCGGCGCTGGCGTTGCCTGCCGAGTACAGGCCGGGGATCGGCGTGCCGTCGGAACGCAGTACCCTGGCTCGCTCGTCGGTCCGCAGCCCGCCCTTGGTGCCCAGGTCGCCGGGCACGATCTTGATCGCGTAGAACGGCGGGCTGGCGAGCGCGGCCAGGTTCGGGTTCGGCCGGCAGCGCGGGTCGCCGTAGTACCTGTCGTAGGCCGAGTCGCCGCGGCCGAAATCGGCGTCCCTGCCATCCCGGGCGAAGGCGTTGAACCGTCGCACGGTCTGCTCGAGCGCGTCGCCTGGCACGCCGACCTGGTCAGCCAGGCCGGCCAGCGTATCGTCCCTGAACACAGCGCCCGCGGCGTACCATCGGCGCGGCAGCGCCTTGCCAGGCCGCAGGCCCGCGAACACGTAGTTGTCCCGGTACCTCTGGTCGGTGATCATCCAGGCGGGGATGTGCGACGTGCCGCTGGCGTGCCCGTCGTACATCGCGTGCACCGCGTCGACGTACGGCGCCGCCTCGTTCACGAATCGCAGGCCCGCGCCATTCACCATGAGGCAGCCCGGCAGCGACCGCTCTGCCAGGCAGAAGTACGGCCCGCCGGTCAGCGGGACTGACGGGCCCCACCAGGCGTCGTCCATCAGGTCGAGCGCGGCCCCAGCCGCCTGGCCGGCGATGATGCCGTCGCCGGTGTTGCCCGGTGAGCCGACGGTCCAGTCGGTGCCGATCGGCTCGCGCTGGTACCGGGCGCGCATTTGCGCGTTCCGCTCGAAGCCACCGGTCGCGACCAGCACGCCACGGCTGGCCCTGATCGTCACGGGCTCGCCGTCGCGGGTCGCCCGCACCCCGGTCACGTGGCCGCCCTCGACGAGCAGGCCGGTCAGCGGCGTGTCGAGCCAGACAGGGACGCCGGCCGCCGCGAGCCCGGCCCACAGCCCGGCGGCGAGCGCCTGGCCCAGGCTCAGCGTGCGGCGGCGCAGCGTCTTGGTCTTCGCGGCGCGCCCAGCCACCTTGGCCGCCGTCCAGATCGCCCGCGGGTGCCTGGTGCCGAGGCTGAGCCAGCGGTAGTCGGCCGCGGTGATCGCCACCCCGTCCGGCGCTGGCAGGTAGGGCGGGTTCAGCTGGGCTAGCCCGGCGCCGAGCAGCCGGCCGTCAAACGGCACGGGCTCGATCGTCCGGCCGCAGGCCAGTCCCCCGGGAACCTCAGGGTAATAATCCGCATAACGG
>JASIBM010000053.1 GCA_030045175.1 Streptosporangiaceae bacterium
CGCCCCCAGGGATCGCCTGGCGGGCGGTTTTCAATTTCATAGGGGTGTAGCTCAATTGGCAGAGCGCCGGTCTCCAAAACCGGAGGTTGAGGGTTCGAGCCCTTCCGTCCCTGCGAAGCACCACCCTTCGGGGGGAATGTGCTTGCACCTTGCTAATTGCACAGCGGGAAACGTCAGCGCGGCCCGCCAAGCCGCGCCCGGCGACCTGGCCAGTCGGTTTCGGCTGCCTGGCCAGGGTCGCCGGTTAACGGGCTGCTAGCTCCAACTGGTAGAGCGCCTGCCCTGCAAGCAGGAGGTTGTCGGTTCGATCCCGACGCGGTCCACGTGACGGGTTGCGGCGCCGTAGTCCGAGTCTGCCCAGTGTTGACCACCCAGTGTTGACCACCCAGTGTCGACCGCCCAGTCCGACCACCGGGATGAAGGGGATGTGGTGCCCCGCCTCGCCTGGGACGAGGAGAAACGGCGTTCGAGTCGCTGCATCCCGACGCAATGCGCCGCTAGCACAACTGGTAGTGCTCCCGACTCTTAATCGGGACAGTCGGGGTTCGAGTCCCTGGCGGCGCACGCGGGCGTGGCGTAACTGGCAGCCGCGCCAGGCTCAAACCCTGGTGAGCCCAGCTCGTGCGGGTTCGACTCCCGCCGCCCGTACCGATGCCGGATCGTCTAACGGCAGGACGCCTGATCCTGGTTCAGGTGGTTGGGGTTCGAATCCCTGTCCGGCAGCGTGGCCGTCACACACGGCTGTGACCTTGCCCTCGTAAGGCAGGAGATCCGGGTCGGCACCGGATGACGGCTCTGGGCGCTCGTGCCGCAACACGGTAGACGGGCCTGGTCGAGGGCCAGGTTGACCCGGGTTCGAATCCCGGCGAGCGTACCTTGCCGCCGCGCACGGCTGCGGCTCCGCCCCTGTAAGGCGGACGGCCCGGGTCGGCACCGGGGGGCGGCTCTGATGGGGAATCGGCTAACTGGCAGGCCGCGAGACCTTGACTCTCGCTGCGGAGGTTCGAATCCTCCTTCCCCAGCTCGTGCCTGCTTAGTGATAACGGCAGCACGCCGCCTCGGTAAGGCGGTAGTCGGAGTTCGATCCTCCGAGCAGGCTCCACGCGGTTGTGGCGTAGTTGGCAGCGCACCTGCTCGCCATGCAGGAGATCACGGGTTCAAGTCCCGTCAGCCGCTCCAGGCCGTCCTAGCCCAACGGTAAGAGGCACCGCATTCAGATCGCGGGTGTTCAGGGTTCGAGTCCCTGGGACGGTACGCAAGGAGAGTGAACCGGTCAGGGTGCCGGGCCTCGCTGCTAACGAGTGCGCGCCTCCGGGCGCGGCGTTCGATTCGTCCGCTCTCCGCTCGAGGATGACTGCCCGAGAGGTAAGGGGCCTGCTTGGAAAGCAGTGGCCAGGACGATGAGTCCTGCGAGTGTTCGAATCGCTCGTCATCCGCCGTGGTGTCGTGGCCGAGTGGATGATGGCGCTCGCCCCGAAAGCGAGAAGGCGTAACAGCCTCGCAGGTTCGAATCCTGCCGGCACCGCCGAGGCGTCTTGGCAGAGCGGGTTATTGCAGCTGCCCTGAAAGCAGCCGGGCGTAACAGCCCCGCGTGTTCGAATCACGCAGACGCCGCCACGGGCAACTACCCAACCGGTGAAGGGAGCGCTCTGATGAAGCGCTAGCTGCCGCGTTCGACTCGCGGGTTGCCTACGGGCCGGTAACTCAGTGGTCAGAGGTCCGGCCTTATAAGCCGGAAGTCGCAGCGTTCGATTCGCGCCCGGCCTACCGTACGCCTCACAAGCATTGTGGTGATGTAGCCGGCTTTTACCCGGTGGAGCGGGGTTCGATCCCTCGGTGGGGCACGCGTCGCTGGCGCAAACGGATAGCGCAGCAGCGTTCTAAGCTGACGACTCCCGGTTCAAGTCCGGGGCGACGCACTCACGCTCCATTAGGGGAACAGGATAACCCACCTGGCCCTCAACCAGGAGAATGCCGGTTCGAGCCCGGCATGGAGCACTGCCATAGTCCTGGCGATCGCGACACCAGGAGCCGAGCCGGGCCGGCGCCGCCCCGGCAACCCCCGCCCGTGGCCCGCCGCAGCGGCCTAACCCAGCGGGCGGGGCCTGGCGCAGTGGGCAAAGTTGGCGAAGGCCACCAGTCTTTCAAGCTGGGGATTGCGGGTTCGACTCCCGCCTGCGTCACTGCGGAGTGGACTGGAGGTGGTTCCAGCCGGGTCTCATAAGCCCTGATACGCGGGTTCGACTCCCGCCTCCGCGACGAAGGCTGGCCGCGCGCCAGGGCCGGAAGGACGGCTAAGCGCGGCAACTCATTCCCCTGTAGCTCAACAGGCAGAGCAGCGCCCCGTTAAGGCGACGGTTTGAAGGTTCGATTCCTTCCGGGGGAGCAGCAACGGTTTGGCGAGTTCGTCAAGGACTCGCTGGGCGGCAGTTGCGCGACGTTGGCCAAGCCACGGCATGACAGCGTCGATGATGAAGATGATGTGAGCCCGACGCCGTACGCGCCAGTCCCAGGCTTGCTTGTAGTGCGCCTTTGCGGGGGCGTAGCCGTGGATCCGCCCTACTCCGGTGATCTCAACGAGCCTGTCGATGATGTCGCGGTCAGTCATGACGACCTGGATAGTGGCAGCACGGTGACCTTTGACCAGGAAGCTACCCTCGCCTTCGATAATGCCGGCGAGCCAGGCGATCTGGTCGCTACTCATGTCCTTCGGCTCAGCGCCTCCCCACCGGCATTCAGCGCAGAGTTTTGAGCCGATCTTCATAAGCCGCCCGCAATGTGGACAGGGTGTCTTCGTGTAGCGAGCGTGATAGCAGGTCACGCAGTACCAAGAGCGGTTGCTGCGATAGTGCCTGGTGGTAGATCCACATCCAGGGCAAATTTTCATATTGCCGGGTGTCACCGCTCCTGTAGCCATACTTACATTTTACGAAGCTGCTCTGACACTTTGGGTCCGATGCGTCCCCATAAGGAGGAGCGCGCAATGCATGGGGCTGTAGCTCAGTTGGACAGAGCACCCGGTTGTCGCCCGGGAGGTCGCCGGTTCGAGCCCGGTCAGTCTCGCCAAGCCCGCTTAGCTCAGCGGTAGAGCGCTGCCATGACAAGGCAGAGGCCGGTCGGTCAGCACGACCAGCGGGTACCAAGCGCCCATCGTCCAAAGGAAAAGGACACGAAATTACGGATTTCGGGATAGGGGTTCGAGTCCTCTTGGGCGCGCTCAATATCGATCAGTAGCTCAGCGGCAGAGCACCGGTCCCACATACCGGGGAGCGCAGGTTCGAGTCCTGCCTGATCGACTGAGGACGAACCGAGAGGTGAGGAGCCTGGCGGTGATCCAGGCCGTTGCGGGTTCGAGTCCCGTCGTCCTCCCCGCCGGAAGTGAGCGACGGACCGCTCAAGTGCCCGTAAAGCACCCGCTACGGCAGCCCTGGTTCGACCCCAGGTTCCGGCACGCAAGTCCTCGTGGCCTAGAGGATGGGCACCGGCCTCCGGAGCCGGCCTGACGCAGGTTCGAGTCCTGCCGGGGACGCTCATGGCCAGGTGACCGAGTTGGTACAGGTGCGCGCCCGCAAAGCGCGTCACGCGGGTTCGAGTCCCGCCTTGGCCTCCAGTGGCCCGTAGCTCAGCGGACAGAGCAACGGTTTCCTAAACCGCGTCGCGCCGGTTCGAGTCCGGCCGGGCCAGCCAGGCGTTTCCCGCTGTGACCGTTCCTCGGATATGAGCGCCGCCCGCGATCCTGGCGGGTGCCCGCTCTGTCTACCCCAACGTGGGGCCCTTGCCGGTGTTATTGGCCCGGCAATGGCCCCACGTTTGGGTTGGAACTCGCCGTACGTCGAGGAGCGATGAGCTTTCGGCTGGCGTCAGGCGTCCTTGAACACCATGATCGTGCCGGTGTAGCACGCCACCCAGACCTCCCGCCTGTCGGGGACGTAGGTGATGCCGATCGGCGAGGAGTTGGTCTGGACCGTCTGGATCACCGTCATGTTCGAGGTGCGGATCTTGGACACGGTGTTGGATCCGTAGTTCACCACGTAGAGCGACTCGCCGTCGGGAGCGATCGCCATGCTCCTCGGCTCGACGCCGGTGTATACGCGCGCCACCACCCGGCCGGTGCGCGGGTTGATCTTCGCGACGGTCCCGTCGGCGTTGAGTGTGGCGTAAAGCCAGCGCCCGGTCGGGCTCATGACGACGCTGCGCGGGCCGTCGCCGACGTTGCGGATCCACCCCACCTTGAACGTGTTCAGGTTGATCTTGGCGATCTCGGTGCTGCCCATGACCGCCACGTAGGCGATGGTCGAACTGGGGTTCACGGCGATCCCACGCGGATAGGGCCCGAGCGGTATCAACCTGACTTGCTTGGCGGTGGCCACGTTCACCACGCTGAGCGCGTATGAGCACCAGTCGCTGACCAGGACGTACTTGTCGTTCGGGGTGACGGCCACGAACTTCGGCACCGAGCCGACGTGAATGACCTGGTCGATGCGCATCGTGGCGACGCTGATGCGATACAAGAAGCTCCGGTCGTAGTGGTCGGCGGGCGAGCAGACGTCGTGCCCTGGGTTGGGCAGCTTGGGGCCGTACATCGAGTAGTTCGAGACGTACACGTAGCGGCGGTCGGGGGTGAACGCCGCCTCCACAGGTCCGCCGAGGTATCTGCCCGGATACTGCGGATAGCCCCAGTTGCTCAGCCTGACCGCGTCAGAGATGGTGGCGACCAGGTGGTAATTGTGGTCGTTGTACACGGTCACCGTGTTCGTGTAGATCATGTTCTGCGCGAACACCAGGCCGGTGCCAGACGCGTCGACCGACTTCGGCGAGATATGGCCGCCGATCGTCGTGACGTAGCGCAGGCGCAGGCTCGCCGAGGGCGGCGACGGCGGCAGGGTCGGGGTCGGCGTGCTGGCCGGGCTGCGCGTCGGCTTCGGCGTGCTCGAAGTGGCTCGCGGCCGGGCGGTCGCCGATGCGTCGCGGGAGTTCTGCGCTGTGCAGGCGGCCAGGCCCGTAGCCACCGCGAGGACGAGAGTGACCACCGGCAAGCGCGTTCGCATTACCAGAGGCTAACAGCCACGCCACGACCTCGACGCTCATTCCTTGTTCCGAGCGCGGGTCACGTTACCTTGGCAATCCTTGGCGATATCCCACGGGCCGCGCGCGTTGCCTGTCAGGTCGTTGTCTTCGATGGTGCCGCGTCCGTTGTCGTAGACCTGGACGCCGGCCTGCTTGTTGTCGTGGATTTGGTTGCGGCGCAGGGTGGGATCACCGCCGGTCTTGATCGCGACGCCTGAGAGGGTGTTGCTGGTGATGTCGTTGTCTTCGAGTGTGCCGCGTCCGTTGTCGTAGATGTAGACGCCGACTTGCTTGTTGCCGTGGATCTGGTTGTGGCGCAAGGTGGGGTTGGCGCCAATACCGATGTGGACGCCTGAGAGGGTGTTGCTGGTGATGTCGTTGTCTTCGAGTGTGCCCAGGCCGTTGTCGTAGACATCGACGCCGGCCTGCTTGTTGTCGTGGATGTGGTTGCGGCGCAGGGTGGGGTCAGCGCCGGTCGTGATCACGACGCCTGAGAGGGTGTTGCTGGTGACGTCGTTGTCTTCGAGTGTGCCGCGTCCGTTGTCGTGGATGTAGACGCCGGCCTGCTTGTTGTCGTGGATGTGGTTGCGGCGCAGGGTGGGGTCAGCGCCGGTCTTGATCGCGACGCCTGAGAGGGTGTTGCTGGT
>JASIBM010000378.1 GCA_030045175.1 Streptosporangiaceae bacterium
GTGCCGGGGCGGGCGGGTCTGGTGCGGGCGGGGCGGGTGGTTCTGGCGTGGGTGGCGCCGGGGTGGGTGGGTCTGGTGCGGGCGTCACGTTCGTCGTGGCCTGTGATGTGGACAACCCGTTGCTCGGCGAGCGCGGAGCGGCCGGGGTGTTCGCGCGGCAGAAGGGTGCCAGCGAAGCCGAGGTGGTTGAGCTTGACCGCGCGCTGGCCCGCTGGGCCGCCGCGACCAGGTCAGCAACCGGCCGCGATGTCGCCGTTAGCGCCGGGGCCGGAGCGGCAGGCGGGACCGGCTTCGCCGCCCTCGCCTACCTCGGAGCCGAGCTTGTGCCGGGGATTGACCTCGTGCTCAGCCTCGTCGGCTTCGATGCCGCGCTGGACGGCGCCAGCCTGGTGATCACCGGCGAGGGGAGCCTGGACCACCAGACGCTGGGCGGCAAGGCGCCGCGCGGCGTGGCAAAGGTGGCCGGCAACAGGGCCGTGCCGGTCGTGGCCGTCGCCGGCCGGGTGCTGCTGACCGCCGGGGAACTCGCCGCCGCCGGGTTCGCCGCCGCCTATGCCCTGGATGGGATGGACCCTGGTGCAGATTCCATGGCCGAGGTCGCCAGGCTGCTTGAAGAGGCCGGGCGCCAGATCGCGAGGAGTCCGCTCCTCGGCGAGGGATGACGCGGGCCGGCTGGTTAGCTGGGAATGCCAGCGCCAGCTTCTTGGTTCTGATACCCCAGCGGGTATCGGGTGAGCGGTGCCCTGGGTACGGAGGCGAATTTAGTGGCAACTGTGGAACTGACCGCGCAGAACTTCGACTCGGTCGTTGGCGGCGAGGGCATGGCGCTGGTGGACTTCTGGGCGAGCTGGTGCGGGCCGTGCCGTATGTTCGGGCCGATCTTCGAGCGCGCGTCGGAGAAGCATCCTGACCTGGTATTCGCCAAGGTGGACACCGACGCGGAGCAGGATCTGGCGCAGGCGTTCAGCATCACGTCGATCCCGACCCTGATGATCATCAGGGATAAGGTGATCTTGTATTCTCAGGCGGGCGCGCTGCCTGAGGCCGCGCTAGAAAAGCTCATCACCCAGGCCCGGCAGGTCGACATGGACGAGGTTCGCGCCAGCATGGACAACGACGAGGCAGCGAGCATCTAGTGACGACGGTCGAGGCCGAAGGCCGCGCCGCGGTGCTCAACAGGCTCCGGCGTGCCCATGGCCAGCTGGCCGGCGTGATCGCGATGGTCGAGGAGGGGCGGGACTGCCGGGAGGTGGTCACCCAGCTCGCCGCCGTGTCGCGCGCGCTTGACCGGGCCGGCTTCAAGATCGTCGCGAGTAACATGCGGCGCTGCGTGTCCGGTGAGTCCGCGATGACAGCAGAGGAGCTTGAGCGGCTCTTCCTCACGCTCGCTTAGGCGTACCGCCGCTGGCGCCGTGGCCCGGACCGGACGACCCTCGGCTGCATCGAAGATGCCCAGCTTGTCGGGTCCTTCGACCCTGACGAACTCCGGCGAGACGTGCGAGCATCTGGCTTGAGAGGTCTTGATCGAAGGGGGTGACCACGATGAGGATCCTCGTTGCCGACGTGATGACGTCCAGCGTGGTCGCGGTGCGCCGGACGGCCGAGTTCAAGGACATCGTCGAGGTCATGCGCAGGCGCCGGGTGAGCGCGTTCCCCGTGCTCGACGACGGCGATCGCGTGATCGGCGTGGTGTCCGAGGCTGATCTGCTACCGCGCGAGGCGTACCCCGTGCGCCTGGCCTCGCCCAGGCGCCGTGAGCGAGCGGAGCGTGGCGAGGAGGCAGCGACGGCGCGGCCAGCCAAGGCCAGGGCCATGACCGCGCAGGAGCTGATGACCAGCCCGGCGATCACGGTCACCGGCGATACCCCGGTGACCGAGGCGGCCAGGATCATGCACGCGCGCCACGTCAAGCGGCTGCCCGTGGTGGACGAGGAGGGCCGGCTCCTTGGCGTCGTCAGCCGGATCGACCTGCTCGGAGTCTATGACCGGCCGGACACGCAAATCCGCGACGAGGTCATCGAGCACGTGATCATCGGGGAGTTCGGGTGCGATCCGCGTGAGCTCACCGTCACGGTGAGCGCGGGTGTCGTCACGATCACCGGGCGAGTTGGGCGAGCGGACCTCGCGATCGGCTTGCTGCGGTCGATCTGGTCCGTGGCCGGCGTGGTGGACGTACAGGATCGGCTGAGCTACCCGGTACGGCGGTAGGCCCGACGCCCGCAGGGGCGACATGCAGCCGGGAGGCGCCGGCCGGGGCCGGCGCCTCCCGGCGCCTCAGCCAGACTTGATCGCCTTGGTGGACTTGACCGCGATGTGCTTCTCGGCCTTGGCGGTCTCCTTCTGCTTCAGGTCCACGACGACTTCGAGGATCCCGTTGTCGTAGCTGGCCTTGATGTGATCGCTGTCAGCGGAGCTTGGCAGTGCGATCCGGCGGCTATACGCCCCGTACCTGAACTCGGAATGGGACTTGTCGATCTCCTCTTCGTGCCGTTCCGCCTTGATGCTGAGTACTCCCTCCGAAACGGTCACGTCAAGATCTTCTTGCGGGTCGAGCCCCGGGAGCTCGGCGCGGACAACGTAGTGCCCGTCCCTGAAGAAGTCCTCCATCCGGATGTTCTGGCCTAGCAGCGGGCGGAACATCGTGATGGGTGATTCCATCCACTCGAACAGCTCGGCGAGCGGCCGGACCTCTCTCGGCGTCAGCGTGCTCACTTCGGCCCCCTTCCTTGTTTCTCCTGGTTTTTGCGGTTCACGTTCGGTCACGTGGCCAGGGCCTGGCTGGTCGCGCCGGCCGCGACGGGGAATCGCAGCTGCGCGGCGGCGGTGAACGGCGGGGTGCGCACCTGGGTGACCGTCGCGCTGTCGTCGAGCGCCCGGTTGGCGAGCTCGTCGAGCAGGTCGGGCACGGCGTGGCAGCCCGGTTCCTGGCAGTCGCACCCGGGCGCATGCGCGGTCATCGCGCCGCAGTCGTCGCAGGCGAACCCGGCGATCAGCTGGTCGTCGGGGATGAGCAGGTGGGCCACCGCGTGCATCCTGATCGCCGCCACGCAGTCGGCGAGATCGGTCGCGACGGCGATGCGCCGCGGCTGCCCGAGCACGTCCTCGACCAGGCGCGCCTCGCTGAAGTCGGTCCACCGCGTGATGACGGGAGCGGCGAGCTCGCGCACTCGCGCCGGGGTCAGGGTCTGCAGGTCGACGTGGAAGCTCCCGGCCACGTCCTGCCTGACCTGGCGTGGCAGCAGGGCGAGGAACTGGTTTACCTCGTTCTCGTGGCCGCCGATCACCAGCGGTCGCCGCGCTCCATCCGTGGCCTTGTCGAGGATCGCGATCGTGTCCCTGAAGTGCTGGCGGGCGAGCTGAATGACCCGCTGCTGCACCCCGTACGTCTGAAGCCCGTACCAGCCGGAGAACCCCGGGCTAGAGACGACCTTGCCGGTTCGCTCGGCCACCGTGTCGATCTGGTGATCATGGACGGCCAGCACCCAGGCGTGCTTGGTGTCGATGATGGCGGCGAGGTAGGGCGGGTTGCGCTGGAGGGCCAAGAGCAGCGGCCTGATGTGCGGACGGGCCGCCACCACGGCGCGCTCGGTGAGATGGCCCGGCAGCGAGATGAACTCGAGCAGCCCGATATCGGCGCAAGCGAACATCGCGATCGTGTGGCCTAGCCACTCGTGACTGCGCGTCCTGATCGCGTTCGTGATCGCCGCGAGGTCGGCCTCCCTGACGTGGTCGTTGCGGTTCGCCGCCTTGACCAGCTCGCGCGCCGCGGTCGCGAGGCCCCGGTGGTCGGCCTGGTCAAGCGGTATCGGCAGGTAGACGGAAAGAACGGGGGACTGGGATGAACGCAGCACCCGTAGCCGGCCGAGCTCTGCCCTGGTGATCACGGCGCGTCTCCGACGGGAATTTGGGCCCGCTCGGGCTCGAGCATGCTCGCGACGTCGGCAGGGAGCACCGCCTTCGCCTCGGCGATAGCGCCCGGCGAGATATGCCTGCCCAGTGCCGCAGTCACCAGCCGGAGTGCGTTGGGCCCCTCGCTCGCATGAACCTGTGCCTCGCGGATGAACCTCGCGAGGTAGTCCTCCCTGCCGTACTTGACCGGTACCCGGCTGGGGTTCCAGCCCTCGTAGAACACGCCGCGCAGTAGCTCGGGAAGCTGCGCGGCGAGGTGCGCGGCCACCTGGACCGGCAGGCGATCACGCAGCGTGTGCAGCCACGACCTGGTGACCTTGTAGGCCAGCCTGCGGTCCTCGGTGCCGAATGTCGTCGCGACGTCGGCCAGCCAGGCGTTCGTCTTCTCGATGCTGCGGTCCAGGCTGTCGACTCCGGTTCGGCTCATGGGATCCTCCTTGTCGGGTTCTCGGCACCGAGGCGATTGCCTCGCCGCTGCCGCCTTGGCTTATATGGTTCGGCTACGAAAGGAGGTGCCGTGATGACGGCAACTCAGCTCAGCCTTGAGGCGGTCACGGTGGACCGGCCGCAGGACGTCAACGTGATCATCGGCCAGGCGCACTTCATCAAGACCGTGGAGGACCTGCACGAGGCGCTCACCGGGGTAAGCCCGCACCTGAAGTTCGGCGTCGCGTTCTGCGAGGCCTCCGGTGACCGCCTGGTCCGCAGGTCCGGCAACGATGACGGCCTGGTCACGCTCGCGGTGGGCGCGGCCAGCGCGATCGGCGCTGGGCACGTGTTCGTCATCATGTTGCGGGACGGATACCCCGTTAACGTGATGAACCAGGTTAAGTCCGTCCCTGAGGTTTGCACGATCTATTGCGCGACCGCCAACCCGCTCGATGTGCTCGTGGCGGTCACCGGCCAGGGCCGCGGAGTTGTGGGTGTGATCGACGGCATGCCCCCTGTTGGCGTAGAAACCGATGCCGATGTCGCCCGAAGGCACCGGCTGCTCCGCGACATCGGCTACAAGCTCTGACCGGTCCGGCCCGGCCCGGTCCGGCCCTGTCCGGTCCGGCCGCTGGTTCGCGGGCCGCGCGGGCTAGCGCCTCGCGGCCTGCTTCCTGGTGCGGTGATGCTCGACGAGCGTGTCCGCGGATGGGAAGAACACGCTCTCGTGGCCGTCCTTCCAGCGGACCAGGTATGGCGGGCTCCCGTCAGAGCCGTGGACCTCGATGATCTCGCCGTGACGGTCCACGTCGCCCTGATGGCGCCCCTTGACCGTCAGTTCGTCCCCGATTGCTGCCTTCATGGCACTTTTCCCCCGCGCTCTCCCCGTCGCTCCTTACCTGTTACCTGCTTCGTCCTTCCCCGGTCAACGCCAGGGCATTCGGCTGCGACCAGCTTGGGCGCGCCGAGCGGATGCGTCCGGGGCGGGGTAACCTCTGGATGTGTACATTCCCCCGCACTTCGCCGCCGGTGACCTGGCCAAGGTCGCGGCGTTCGTCGACCAGGCCGGTGCCGCCGACCTGGTGACCTTCGACGGGACGCGGCCGGTCGCCACCATGTTGCCTGTGATCTGGGATCGGCCCGACCTTGGGAGCGGAACGGACGTTCCTCACGGCCCTTCGGGCGCCCCGGCTGACCAGGGTGCCTCGTGCGGCTCCGCTGAACCGGATGGCGGATACGGCAGGCTGCTCGGGCACATCGCGCTGGCGAACCCGCAGTGGAGCAGCGCCCAGCCAGGCGTTCCCGCGCTGGCCATCGTGCACGGACCGCAGGCGTACATCTCGCCCTCGTGGTACGACAGCGCACGCGAGCACGGCCGCGTGGTACCGACGTGGAACTACACCAGCGTGCACTTCACCGGGCCGGTCACGTTCTACCGCGACGACGACTGGCTGCGCGAGGTGGTGACCAGGCTGACCGAGCGCCACGAGGCCGGGCGGCAGGACCGCTGGTGGCTGGACGACGCCCCGGAGAAGTACATCGCCGGCCAGTTGCGCGCGATCGTCGGCGTCGAGATGGTGATCGAGCGGGTCGAGGCCAAGGACAAGCTCTCGCA
>JASIBM010000379.1 GCA_030045175.1 Streptosporangiaceae bacterium
GGTCGCCGAGCTCGTGGAGCTGTGCCTCTTCGACGCCGAAGGCACCGAGGCCAGGATCGGCCTTAGCGAGGTCGACGGGTTCGTCTGGCACTGTTACCTGCCCGACATCGGACCTGGCCAGCGCTACGGGTTCCGGGTGCACGGGCCATACGATCCGCGCCGGGGGCATCGCTGCAACCCGGCCAAGCTGCTGCTCGACCCGTACGGCAAGGCTGTCGACGGCGACGTGCGGTTCGGGCCTGAGCTGTATTCCTACCCGCGGCACGCCGGCGACCCCGGCACCGCGGACACCAGCGACAGTGCCCCGCTGATGCCAAGGAACGTCGTCATCAACCCGTACTTCGACTGGGCAGGCGATCAGCAGCTTCGCACGCCCTATCACGAGACCTTGATCTACGAGGCACACGTACGCGGCCTGACCATGCGCCACCCAGGGGTACCGGCCGAACTGCGCGGCAGCTACGCGGGGGTCGCCTCGCCCGCGGTGATCGAGCACCTGCAGCGACTCGGGGTGACCGCGATCGAGCTGATGCCCGTGCACGAGTCGGTGTCTGAGCCGCCGATCGTCGAGCGCGGGCTGACCAACTACTGGGGCTACAACACCATCGGGTTCTTCGCCCCGCACCACGGCTACGCGTCCGCGCCAGCATCACATGGCCAGGTCGCCGAGTTCAAGTCCATGGTCAAGACCCTGCACCAGGCGGGCATCGAGGTCATACTCGACGTCGTCTACAACCACACAGCCGAGGCCGCGGCGCTCGGGCCCACGCTCTGCTTCCGCGGCATCGACAACGCGGCGTACTACCGGCTCGACGACGACGACCCGTCGGTCTACCTCGACTACACCGGCTGCGGCAACAGCCTCAACGTGCGGCATCCGCATACCCTGCAGCTCATCATGGACTCACTGCGGTACTGGATCGACGAGATGCACGTCGACGGGTTCCGGTTCGACCTCGCCTCCGCGCTGGCCAGGGAACTGCACGACGTCGACAGGCTCTCGGCGTTCTTCGACCTGGTGCAGCAAGACCCGCTGGTCTCCCAGGTCAAGCTCATCGCCGAGCCGTGGGATGTCGGCGAGGGCGGATACCAGGTGGGCCGGTTCCCGCCGCTGTGGACCGAGTGGAACGGGAAGTACCGGGACACCGTGCGCGACTACTGGCGCGGCGAGCCTGGCCGCCTGCCCGAGCTCGCCTCCAGGCTGTCGGGTTCGAGCGACTTGTACGAGACGAGCGGCCGGCGGCCGATCGCCTCGGTGAACTTCGTGACCTGCCACGACGGATTCACGCTGGCCGACCTGGTCAGCTACGACCGCAAGCACAACGAGGCGAACGGCGAGCAGGACAGGGACGGCTCGGACGACAACAGGTCGTGGAACTGCGGCGCGGAGGGGCCGACGGACGACCCGGAGATCAACGCCCTTCGCGACCAGCAGGTCAGGAACTTCCTGGTCTCGCTGTTCTTCTCGCAGGGCATCCCGATGCTGCTCGCGGGCGACGAGCTTGGCCGCACCCAGGGCGGCAACAACAACGCCTACTGCCAGGACAACGAGGTTTCCTGGGTGGACTGGGACGACGCGGCCAAGCACGCAGACCTGATCGAGTTCGTCGCCACGCTGTCGGCGCTGCGCAAGGCACACCCGGTCTTCCGGCGCAGGCGGTTCTTCAGCGGCCAGGCCCGCGGCGCCGCCGACGGCCAGCGCGACATCATCTGGCTCGGCCCGTCCGGGGCGGAGATGACCGGCGAGGACTGGAGCTCGGGGTACGCCAGGTCGATGGCGGTCGCGGTCAACGGCGACGCGATCACCGAGCCGGGCCCGCGCGGCGAGCGGATTACCGACGCCGACTTCTTGCTGCTGATCAACGCGCACGACGAGCCGGTGACCTTCACCATTCCCGGCGACTTCGGGCCACCGGACGCGACCTGGCAGGTGGTGGTGGACACGCGGGCGATGATCGCCGTGCGGCCAGGTCCCGGCCGGGTCAACGGGCCAGGGCCGGCGATTACCTGGCAGGCGGTATCGCGACGGGCGGTCGAGGTCGGCGCCCGCTCGATGATGGTGCTGCGGGCGGACCAAGGGCCGAGCTAAGCGAGGGCACATGAATATTGGCCGGCCTGCCCGGTGGGCAGTCGTCACGGTGCTCGCCCAGTTGTGCGCCGTCGCCACCGCGGCGCGGCCCGCCGTCGCTGCGACGGCCCCAGGCCCGGCGTTCACCGGATACCTCTGGTCCACAAGCTCCGCCCCGCCCCCGATTGATGACTACTTCGCATTCACCTCCGACGGCGGCGCGGTAGCAATCAGCCATCTGGCTACCGGCCGTTACTCGGCGACGTTCGGCCTTAGCCAGTTCCTGCCGGCCCCGGCCGTGCACGTCACGACGTATGGCCCAAGCGCGAACTGCGACGTGGCGGGCATGATCGTGGAGCCGACGCAGCTGACGGTGAACGTGAACTGCTACTCGCTCACCGGGTCGGCGCAGGACGCCACCTTCGACCTGCTCGCGGGTGAGCCTGGCGCCCAGCCAGGCGGAATCGTGGATTACGCGACGATTTTGCTAGGTCACCTGCATTTCTCTGGCAACTCCTCGCACCAGGCGAACAAGATCATGCAGCTCGGCGTGGGGCGGTACGAGATCACCTTCGGCGGCCCCGCGAGCAAGGGCGTCGCCGGGACCGTCCAGGTGACCAACTTTGGCGCCGGCGGCAACTGCGTGGTGGCCGGCTGGCACGGCACCTCGGCTGGCGAGCTCGTCGACGTCGACTGCTTCTCGGCGAGCGGCCTGCGGGCGGACAAGTCGTTCGCCGTCGGATACGCGCGGCGCGGCAACCTGACCGGGGTCACCGGCGCCGCGACCGCCGACGCCTTCGCCAGCCGCCCGACGGCGGCGAGCTACTCACCCGCGGTACAGGACAACGACACGGCGGGCGCGCACGTCACCGTGCAACGCCAGGGCAGCGGGCAGTACCTGGTCACCTTCGCCCATTCCGGCGGCCCCTATCCGGCCGACGGCGGCGACGTGCAGGTGAGCGCCGTGGGAACCAGCGACAGGTACTGCTACGTCGTGAACTGGGGCGCAACCGTGAGCCCGCAGGCCCTGGTCAACTGCGTGGACAATCTTGGCATCCCGACCGACACGCCGTTCACGATCCAGTGGGTCAACGACGCGCCCCCGGCCTGAGCCAGCCTGCCGGGCGCGCCGCCGCGCCCGGACAGTAAGTTCAAAGGCGTGCGCGAGATCTTTCCCGGATCGGCGCGGCTTGGGACGGCCGATCCGCTGCCCGGCCAGCCCGGTGCCGCTGACCAGCCCGGCGACCTGATCGACGAGCTCGCCGCTCGTTACGCCTACCCGGACCGGCTCTGGGTCCGGGCAAACATGATCATGAGCGTGGATGGAGCTGGCGCCGTGGCTGGCCGGTCCGGCGGGCTCTCCGGCGTGGCCGACCGGCTCGTCTTCTCGGTGCTGCGCAGCCTCGCCGATGTCATCCTGGTCGGCGCGGGCACCGCTCGGGCCGAGAACTACGGCAGGGCCAGGCCAGGGAACCTGTGGCCGCGGCTAAGGGCGGGCCGGGCCGTAACCCCGCCGATCGCGGTGCTCACCCGGCGGCTCGACCTGGACCTGCGCGGCAGGTTGCTTGGCGACGACGCGGCCGGCGACGACCTCGCCAGGCCAATCATCTTGACCACGCGCGCGGCGCCCGCGGCCAAGGTCACGGCGGCGGCCAAGGTCGCCGACGTGATCGTCGGCACTGACGACATGAGCCCGGCCGCGGCCATTGACGCGCTCGCGGGCCTCGGGCACAAGAAGATCCTCACCGAGGGCGGGCCCACCCTGCTTGGCCAGCTCGTGACCGCCGGCCTGCTCGACGAGCTATGCCTGACCGTCAGCCCGGTGCTCGAAGGCGCCCAGGCCACCCGGATCATCGCGGCGCCTAGCCTGCCCCCGGGACAGGCCGGGCTCAGGCTCGCGATGGTGCTTGAAGACGCGGGATTCCTGCTGACCAGGTACGTCCGCGCCGGAAGCTGACAGCGCTCCTAGGCCCTGCTGCCCTGGCGCAGGCGGTCGAGCGCCTCGGCCAGGATCGCCGCGCCGTCATTGGCCGAACGGCGCTCCTTGACGTACGCCAGGTGGGTCTTGTAGGGCTCGGCGTGCGGCGGGGACGGCGGGCTCGCGGCGTCGCGCCCGGCGGGCACGCCGCAACGCGGGCAGTCCCAGGTCTCAGGAACCGGAGCGTCGTTGGCGAAGCTCGGCACCGTCTCGTGTCCGTTACAGCAATAGAACGACACCCGCACCCGCGGCGCGGCCTCGCCCCGCTCTGCCTCCCCCATGGGCCCGGCGCCAACACGGCTACCACGGATGGCGTTACCACTACTCACCGCTTGCCTCTTTCCAGTTTCCCAGACGGCGCTTACCGGCCCGCATCAGCCGCGCAGCGTCAGCGATTCAGCAGCAGGCCGAGCACGACGATGCAGACGAACCACAAGATCCCCGTGAAGATCGTGATGCGGTCGAGGTTCCGCTCCACGACGGAGGAAGATCCAAGTGAGGACGACATGCCACCACCGAACAAGTCGGAGAGCCCGCCGCCCTTGCCCTTGTGCAGCAGCACGAGCAGCACCATGAGCAGGCTCGTGATGATCAGGACGATGGAGAACGCGATCGTCAGAGCTGACACTGTCGTGGTCCTTCCGAGTAACTCTGATCAGGCGTACGTCTCACGATAACGGCAGATCCTCACGAATCCCTCGTAATCAAGACTAGCGCCGCCGACCAGCGCGCCGTCGATGTCTGGCTGCGCCATGATGCCAGGCATGTTATCGGGCTTTACTGATCCCCCATACAGGATACGCACTGCCGCGCCCACTTCGGGACCATGGCGACCGGAAACACGTTGCCTGATCGCCGCGCAGACCTCCTGCGCGTCCTCCGGCGCGGCCACCTCACCGGTACCAATAGCCCAAATTGGTTCATAAGCCACGATCATGCCGGATGCCTGGCCCGCGCTCAGGCCATCGGTGCCCGCGTCAAGCTGGCGCAGGCAGTACTCGAGGTACTCGTCTCCGCGCCGCACGGACAGCGGCTCGCCCACGCACAGCACCGGCGCCATCTCGTTCGCGACGATGGCCCGGACCTTCGCGCCAACCAGCGCGTCGTCCTCGCCGTGGTAATGGCGCCGCTCCGAGTGCCCGGCGAGGACGAAGCCGCAGCCGAGCTTGGCCAGCATCCGCCCGCTTACGTCACCGGTGTAGGCGCCGTCGGCATGCGGCGAGATGTCCTGCGCGCCATACCGCAGCCGCAGCTTGTCACCTTGGACCAGCGTCTGGACGCTGCGCAGCGAGGTGAACGGCGGGAGCACGACCACGTCGACGGCGTCGTAGTCCTTCGCCGTGAGCCGGAAGGCTAGCTGCTGGGTGAGGGCGAGCGCCTCGAAGTGGTTGTTGTGCATCTTCCAGTTGCCCGCTATCAGCGGCTTGCGGCCACCCTTGGTCACTGGCCACCATCCAGCGCCGCGAGCCCCGGCAGCGTCTTGCCCTCCAGGTACTCCAGGCTGGCCCCGCCGCCGGTGGAGATGTGGCTGAATGCGGAGTCGGGGAAGCCGAGCACCCGGATGGCCGCCGCGGAGTCACCGCCGCCGACCACCGTCAGGCCCCGCACCTGGCTAACCGCTTCGGCCACCGCCCTGGTGCCCGCGGCGAAGGCAGGGAACTCGAAGACGCCCACGGGGCCGTTCCAGAACACCGTCCTGGCGTCGGCGAGCTTGCTCGCGAACAACGCGCGGGTGGCCGGCCCGATGTCTAGGCTCTCCCGGTCCGCGGGAAAGCCAGTGACCGGGTAGACGTCGTGCTCGGCGTCCGCCGCGTACCTGGTCGCGCCGACGAGGTCAACGGGCAGCACGATCTCCACGCCCCGCCGCTCAGCCTCCGCGAGGACGTCAGCCACCCGGCCGATCTGCTCCCGCTCGAGCAGCGACCGGCCTACCTCGAGGCCGCGGGCGGCGAGGAACGTGTAGGACATGCCCCCCCCGATGATCAGACGGTCCGCCTTAGCGAGCAGGTTCGCGATCACGGCCAGCTTGTCAGACGGCTTCGCGCCGCCGAGCACGACCACGTAGGGCCGGTCCGGGCTCGAGGTCAGCCGGCCTAGCACGGCGACCTCGGCCTGCACGAGTTCTCCCGCCGCGTGCGGCAGCAGCGCTGGGACATCGTATACGCTCGCGTGCTTGCGATGCAGCGCGCCGAAGCCGTCACCGACGTATGCCTGGGCCATGGCGGCCAGGCCGGCCGCCAGGACGGCCCGCTGCGCGTCATCCTTGGCCGTCTCGGCCGGGGAGAACCTGACGTTCTCTAGCAGGCCGACGTCGCCATCGGCTAGCGATCCGGCGACCTGGGCGGCCGACGGGCCGACCACGTCGGACGCGAAGGAGACCGGCCTGCCGAGCAGGTCGCAGAGCCGGTCGGCAACCGGCCGCAGCGACGGGCCACCCGCCGCCCTCGCGGCGAAGTCGGCCCCAGCCGGGCGACCCAGGTGGGCGCAGATCAGCACTCTCGCGCCCCGGCCTGCCAGCTCGGTGACGGTCGGCAGGCTCGCCCTGATCCGGCGGTCGTCGGTGATCACCTGGTCCGCGCGACCCACGCCGAGCGGCACGTTGAGGTCGGCACGGAGCAGCACGACCCGCCCGCCGACCTCCAGGTCATGGACACCCCTCATGGCACCGCTTCGTCCCTAGCGGGGTAGCCGGGCCGCTACCAGCTCGGCCACGTCAACCAGGCGGCAGCTATAGCCCCACTCGTTGTCGTACCAGCCGATGACCTTCACCTGGTCCCCTGACGCCATGGTGAGCTTGGAGTCGAACGTGCACGACCAGGGCGTGCCGACGATGTCGGACGACACGATCGGGTCGGCGGTGTAGCGCAGGTAACGGCTCAGCGGCCCTTCGGTCGCCGCGGCCAGGTAGGCGGCGTTGACCTCGTCCACGGTTACCTCGCGCTCAAGCCGCGCGACCAGGTCGGTGACCGACCCGTCCGGCACGGGCACCCGCATCGAAAGGCCGTCAAGCTTGCCCTTCAGCGCGGGGAGCACGAGCGCGGTGGCCCGCGCCGCGCCCGTGGTGGTGGGGATGATGTTCAGCGCGGCGGCCCGCCCCCTGCGCAGGTCCTTGTGCGCGAAGTCCAAGACCACCTGGTCGTTGGTGTAGGCGTGGATGGTCGTCATCATGCCGTTGACGATGCCGAAGCTGTCGAGCAGCACCTTCGCCATCGGGGCGACGCAGTTCGTGGTGCACGAGGCGTTCGATATGACGTCGTGCGAGCCGGGGTCGTAGGCGGCGTCATTGACGCCCATCACGATCGTGACGTCCTCGCCCTTGGCCGGCGCGGAGATGATGACCTTCTTGGCGCCTGCCTCGATGTGCTTGCGCGCGGCGGTCTTGTCCGTGAAGTGCCCGGTGGACTCTATGACGATGTCCACGCCGAGGTCGCTCCATGGCAACGCCGCTGGGTCGCGCTCGGAGAACCAGGCTATCTTGCCGCCGCCAGCCTCGAGCACGTGGTCGCGTGCCGACACGTCCACGTCGAGCGTGCCGAGGACGGTGTCGTACTTGAGCAGGTACGCGAAGGTGGCGATGTCTCCGAGGTCGTTGGCAGCGACCACTTCCAGCCCGGGCGCCTGGCCTGCGTGGATCGCGCGCCAGAAGTTCCGTCCGATCCTGCCAAACCCATTGATACCCACCCGGACAGTCACGCGGTGCTCCCCAGTAGTAGCTTCCGTCACACGCCGGTGCCGCCAGCGCAGTCGCCCCGATCGCTGATCAAGGCGCCACGCGCACGATAACACCGGGCACGGCTATGGGACAGGTGCGGGATCAGGGGCCGAGCATCTCGGGAGTCAGCTGAGCCTCGGTGGTCGGGATGCCAAGCTCGCTCGCGCGCTTGTCTGCGAGCGCGAGCAGCCGCCTGATCCGGCCGGCGATCGCGTCCTTGGTCAGCGGAGGGTCGGCGAGCTGGCCAAGCTCTTCCAGGCTGGCCTGACGGTGCTTGATCCGAAGCTGGCCGGCCACGATGAGGTGCTCGGGGGCCTCTTCGCCGAGTATCTCGAGCGCGCGCTCCACCCTGGCGCCGGCCGCCACCGCCGCCCGCGCGCTCCTGCGCAGGTTGGCGTCGTCGAAGTTCGCGAGCCGGTTGGCCGTGCCGCGCACGGCACGCCGTACCCTTCGCTCCTCCCAGGCAAGCACGCTCTCGTGCGCGCCGAGCCTGGCCAGGATCGCGCTGATCGCGTCGCCGTCGCGGATCACGACCCGGTCCACGCCGCGCACGTCGCGCGCCTTGGCCTGGATCCGCAGCCGCCGGGCCGCGCCGACCATGGCGAGCGCCACCTCCGGCCCTGGGCAGGTCAGCTCCAGCGACATGGACCGGCCTGGCTCAGTAAGCGAGCCATGGGCGAGGAACGCGCCGCGCCACGCCGCCTCGCAGTCGCAGGTGCTCCCCGCCACGACCTGCCTGGGCAGCCCGCGAACCGGGTGGCCGCGGGCGTCTACCAGCCCGGCCTGCCTGGCCAGGCTGTCGCCGTCCTTGCTGACCCGCACGACGTACCTGTTGCCCTTGCGCAGCCCGCTCGGCGCCAGGACGATCAGCTCGGACCTGTGGCCGAAGATCTCGATGATGTCGTTGCGCAGCCGCCGCGCGACCACCCCCGTGTCGAGCTCGGCTTCCACGAAGATGTAGCCGTTGCGCAGGTGCAAGCCGCCGGCGAAGCGCAGCAGCGTGGACACCTCGGCCTTGCGGCAGCACGGCTTGAGCACCTTGACGCGGCTGAGCTCGTCCTTCACCAGGCTGGTCAGCGCCACTGGCCTCACTCCCCCTCGAATATGCGCCCGAGCGCGCCTGCCAGGCGCCGCGGGTCGTGACGGTCAGGCCGGCCGGCCATGGCCAGGTCGGCGAGGACCAGCCGTCCCCCGAGCTGGTCCGTCGCCGCGATCAGCTCGGCTGTGGTGTCCCGCACCGCCGCCCGGTCCGCTAGCACTACGTCGATCGCCATCTTCTGCGCATGCCTGGCAAGCACCTCCAGGTGAGCGCGCGGGGAGAAGCCGTCGGTCTCCCCCGGCTGTGGCGCCAGGTTCAGCGTCACCAGCCGTCGCGCCGGGGTGGCGACGAGGGCGTCGGCCAGGTCAGGCACCAGCAGGTGCGGGATGACGCTGGTGAACCACGAGCCGGGCCCTAGCACCACCCAGTCTGCCTCCTCGACCGCTCGCACGGCCTGCGGGCATGCGGGCGGATCGGCAGGTACCAATGACATTGACCGTACTCGACCGGTCGTCGTCGCGCAGGCGACCTGACCGCGAACGGTGGTTATCTCATCAGGGCGCTCCGGGTCAATTCCCTCCACTTCGGCCGCGAGCTCCAGCGGAACCGAAGCCATCGGCAGCACCCGGCCGTGCGCTCCGAGCAGCCTGCCCACCCAGTCAAGGCCTTGCACGGTGTCGCCGAGCAGCTCCCACAGGGCCACGATGAGCAGGTTGCCGACCGCGTGACCGCCAAGCTCGCCAGACCCGGTGAACCTGTGCTGCACTACCTTGCTCCAGGTGGTGCCCCACGAGTCGTCCCCGCACAACGCGGCGAGCGCCATCCTCAGGTCACCTGGCGGCAGCACGCCGTACTCGCGGCGCAGCCTGCCGCTGGAGCCGCCATCGTCCGCGACCGTGACGATCGCGGTGAGGTCGCGGGTAACCCGGCGCAGCGCCGATAGCGACGCGTGCAGGCCATGGCCGCCGCCCAGCGCCACCACCCGGCGCCGGACCGGACGGGGGCCGTTGGCGGCGCTACTCACGGCCGAGGTCGCGGTGGGCGACCTGGACGGCTATGCGTTGCCCGCTGAGCCTGGCCCCGATCTCCTCGGCGAGCACCACGCTGCGGTGCTTGCCCCCGGTGCAACCGACGGCGAGCGTGACGAAGCGCTTGCCTGCCTGCTCATAACCGGCCAGCGTGATCTCGACGGCCTCGACGTAGGCCCGCAGGAAGCTGCCGGCCTGCGGGTGGCCGAGCACGTAGTCCCGGACGGCACCGTCCTGGCCAGTCTGCTTGGCGAGCTCAGGCACCCAGTGCGGGTTAGGCAGGAACCGGCAGTCCGCCACCATGTCGGCGTCGACCGGCAGGCCGTACTTGAACCCGAAGGAGAGCACGGTGACCCGTAGCGTGGCATCGTGCTCGCTGCCGAACACGTCGCGCATGCGGGCGCGCAGCTCATGGATGTTCAGCGCGGAGGTATCGAGGACCAGGTCAGCCTCGGCCCGGACGCCGCGCAACTGATCGCGCTCCGCGGCGATCCCGTCGATGACCCGGCCGCTGTCTTGCAGCGGGTGCGGTCGCCGCACGTTCTCGAACCTGCGCACCAGCGTGTCGTCGCCGGCTTCGAGGAACACCACGTACGGGTGCGCGCCGCTGGCGTCCAGGTCGGCGATCGCCGACTTGAGGTCGGTGGAGAACGCCCGGCTGCGCAGGTCGACCACGGCAGCGACCTTGGGCACCGCCGCCCTTGCCCGCCTGGCCAGGTCGAGCATGGTCACCAGCATGGCCGGAGGCAGGTTGTCGGCGACGAACCAGTCCATGTCCTCGAGCGCCTTGGCCGCCGTGGACCGGCCTGCCCCCGACATGCCGGTGATGATGACGATCTCAGGCGCCATCTGGACCGCCCCCGTTCGTGCTAGTGGCAGCTCCAGTTTCCCGCGCGTGCAGCGCCATCGTGACCATCTCGGCCAGCTTCGGCCCGAAGCCGGCAACCTCGGCGATCTCGCCGGCGGACGCCTGGCGCAGCTTGCGCACCGAGCCGAAGTGCCTGAGCAGCGCCGCCCGCCTGGCCGGCCCAAGCCCGGGCAGCGCGTCAAGCTCGCTGACCTGTTGCGCCGCCGTGCGCTTGGCCCTGTGGTAGGTAATGGCGAACCTGTGCGCCTCGTCCCTGACGCG
>JASIBM010000054.1 GCA_030045175.1 Streptosporangiaceae bacterium
AGGACTCGCAAGGCCAACACGGCGAAGCTGTACGACGGGACCATCTTCCACCGGGTGATACCGGACTTCATGATCCAGGGAGGTGACCCGCTCGGCACCGGCACCGGCGGTCCTGGCTACAAGTTCGGCGACGAGATCCATCCTGACCTGGCCTTCGACCGGCCGTACCTGCTCGCGATGGCGAACGCGGGTCCGGGGACGAACGGCTCGCAGTTCTTCATCACCACCGTCCCGACGCCATGGCTGACGGGCAAGCACACGATCTTCGGCGAGGTGATCTCCGGGCACGACGTCGTCGACGCGATCAGCAAGGTCCCGACCAGGGCGGACCGGCCGGTCAGCGACGTCGTGCTCGAATCGGTCGCGATCGAACGTGGCGGCGATCCCGGCGAATCCGCAGGCTAGCATCATGGCCACCCCCCCAGGCCCGAGCCCAGGCCCTGTCACCTCGGTACCGACCTGCTATCGGCATCCAGGCCGGGAAACGCACGTCTCGTGCGTCCGCTGCGGACGTCACGCCTGTCCCGACTGCCTGCGCTCGGCGGCGGTGGGCCAGCAGTGCGTCGAGTGCATCCGCCAGGCGAACAGGGACACCAGGCGGCCGACCGGGATCTTCGGCGGCCAGGTATCGAACCGGCCGGTCGTCACCTACACGCTGATCACGCTCAACGTGCTTTGCTACGTCGTCGAGCTGGCCTACCCCAAGGCGATCGACTACGGCGAGATGGTGGGCCTGGGGCGGGACCCGGTGCTACATGCGTACGTCGGCGTCGCCCTTGGTGACTGGTACCGCTTGCTGTCGAGCGCGTTCCTGCACGAGCCGCCGGATGACGGGATCGGCCTCCTGCACATCGTGTTCAACATGTGGGCGCTGTGGGTCGTGGGGCCCGCGCTCGAGCGAATGCTCGGCAAGGGGCGGTTCCTGGCCATCTACCTGGTGAGCGCGCTGGCCGGATCGGTGCTGCTGTACCTGCTGGCTCCCTTTGAGGCGGCCATCGGCGCATCGGGCGCGATCTTCGGGTTGTTCGGGGCCTGGTTCGTGCTCTCCAAGCGGCTCAGGCTGGACGCCAGGATGATCGTCGGGCTGATCGTGATCAACTTGGTCATCAGCTTCGCCGTGCCCGGCATCGCCTGGCAGGACCACGTCGGCGGGCTCATCGCCGGCGCGGCGCTGACCGCCGCCTACGTCTATGCGCCCCGGGAGAGCCGGTCGGCGATCCAGATCGGGGCGACCGTCGTGCTACTGGCGCTGCTGGTAGCGGGAGTCGTGCTCAAGGATGAGTCGCTGTTGCACCAGGTGATCGTCAGGTTCTAGCGCCGGCCTGGCGTACGCGAGATCCTGACCTGCGTCAGTGCCACTTGGTGGCGAGCATCACGCCTGCGACGATCAGCCCGAAGCCGACGACTAGGTTCCACTGGTGGATCGCCGAGACCGGCAGGGTCTGCCCGCTGATGTAATAGACGGCGATCCAGGCGAGCCCGACGATGAGGCAAGCGAGCATGGTCGGCGCCAGCCAGGGCGGGCTGATCTTGGCCTTGCTCGAGCGCTGCGGCGGGGTATAGACCGCCTTCTTCCTGACATGGGACTTGGGCACGGCTGACTCCTGGGGTCCTATCTGGGCGCGTGCTGGCACGCGACCCTTGATCGTAAGCGTAGCCGGGCCGATACCTGCTCAGCCCGGCTACGTCAGGTATTGGAGGGGGCTGCGGGCGCCGCATTCGGCGAGGCGGGCGCCGCATTGGGGGACGCGGGCGCCGCATCTGGGGACGCGGGCGCCGCCGAAGGCGATCCCATCGGTTCGGCCGGCTGGCGTGCTCCCTGCTGGCCACTAGCGGGCTGGCCACTAGCGGCCTGACCACTAGCGGCCTGACCGCCGGTGGGCTGGCCGCTAGTGGTCCCTGGCGGCGCCGACGTCGATGGCGATGGCGACGGGCTTGCCGACGGCGAGGACGTGGAGGGGCTCGGCGATGGGCTCGATGACCCCGGCTGGACATACAACGTCACGGTGCTGCCGACCGCCAGCACCTTCGGGTAGAGCGGCGATGTATTCCAGACGTAGCCGGGCGTGGCTGTGCCGCTCGGGTCCGCTTGCCTTATCACCGTGTACTGGAGCTGATCGGTGAGGAGCGTGCTCTTCGCCTGGCCCAGGGGCATGCCGACGACGTTCGGCATCTGCACGCCGGCCTCCGCCAGAATGAGCGTGATCGTCTGGTTCGTGCTCACGTCGGCGCCCGCCGGCGGGTCGGTCTTGACCACATTGCCCGACTTGATCAGGCTGGGGACGGAGTTCCCCACCGTGACATTGGGGAAGCCGTCCTTGTGGAGCAACGCGGTGGCGGCCCTGATCGACAGCCTGGATACGTCGGGTACCGTCTTGGTTCCCGGGGACCTGTAGTAGTAGACCGTGACCGTGTCGCCCTTGCTGAGGTTGGTGCCCGGGCTCGGGCTGGTGCTCGCCACCTGTCCGGGCGTGTAGGGCTGCCCGGTCGTAGGGGCCGGCTGTGAGACGTTCTTGGCGACGAGCCCGGCGTCGGCTATCTCCTTGTCGGCCCGCTGGTATGGCAGCCCGACCAGGTTGGCCGGCACCGCGGCGCCACCGCCGTGACCGCTGATCGTCTTGTAGGCGAACACGGCGGACCCGATGACGATCAGCGCTACCGCGGCCGTCACCCAGGGCCAGACGGCATGCCTGCGGCGCTCGGGCCCGTCGGACTGGCGGCCGTCGGACTGGCGGCCGTCGGGCGGGCCGTACTCGTACGGCGGCAGGGCGCCGGTCGGGCCCTGCATCTGGGTCTGGCTCATCGGGTCAAGCCGCCGGGTCCCAGGACCTGCGGCATACGGGCTGGGCGGCCGCATCCGGGCGGCGACGGGGAACCCGGATAGCGCGCGCTGGATGTCGCTGCGCATCTCGGCGGCGGACTGGTAGCGGTCGGCCGGATCCTTCTCCATGGCCCTGAGCACGATCGCGTCGGCCCAGCCGGGCAGGTCAGGGTCGAC
>JASIBM010000380.1 GCA_030045175.1 Streptosporangiaceae bacterium
CGTCGGCCTCGATCATCGTCTCAGCCATCGCCGGTCATCCTCTGCCAGCTCACTGATCTCTCCTACCTAACGGTCGGTAAGTACGGCATCAGCATACACGTCTTACCTACCGAACGTTAGGTAGGTGCTCGCCCCGGCGCTAAAATGTACCCGTGGCACAGGCAGACGCAGCGACCGCGGCCGGAAGCGGGCCGACCGGGGATGATCGGCACGGCGGCGAGCAGGCCGGCGTATCCACGCGCGAGAGGATCCTCGACGTCGCCCTGGACTTGTTCACCGACCAGGGTTTCGACGGCACGTCCATGCGGGAGATCGCCGAGCGGCTGCACATGAGCAAGCCGGCGATCTACTACCACTTCACGTCCAAGGAAGAGATCCTGATGGCGCTGCACGCGCGCCTGCACGAGTTCGGCAAGTCAGCGCTCGCGCGCCTGACCGGCGAGAGCACGCTCCAGGTGTGGGGCTCACTGCTCAGCGAGCTGCTCGATCAGATGGTCGCCCAGCGCAAGCTCTTCCTGATGCACGAGCGCAACCAGGCGGCCCTGGAGAAACTGCACCGCAAGGACCACAGCGACGAGCACGACGACATCCAGCAACGGTTCCGGCAGGCTCTCGCCGATCCTTCCCTGCCGCTGCGCGACCGGGTCAGGATGGCGTGCTCACTGGGCGCGGTGCTCGGCGGGATGTTCATGGCCGGGGAAGCGTTCGACGACCTCCCAAGCGCCGAGCTGCGCTCACTGGTCCAGGACGCGGTCCGCGACCTCCTAGCTGACCAGACGCGCTGAGCCGTGAGCGGACCCGGTCGGCTTCCGGTACATCAAGCTCGGCGTAAATGACCAGAGCCGCCTGCAAGTGCTCGCGGGCGTGGTCGTGGTCGCCGCCGGAATCGTACGCCCGCGCCATGCCGTCATGAGCGCGGGCTTGCTCGTATCGTTCCTTGATCTGGCCGGCCAGCGCGAGCGCACTGGCGTACTTGTCGAGCGCCGCGCTGAGGCACCCGTCGGCCAGGTCAACCTCGCCCAGCCCGATCAGGGTCTGGATCTCCCCCGATCGCTCGCCGATCTCGCGGAAGATCTCCAGCGCCTGCTGGAGGTGGACGGCAGCCTGCTCGGAGCGGCCCTGCCGCAGCTCGTTAAGGCCAAGATCGCACAGCGCGCGGCCTTGCTCGACCCTGTTGCCTGTCTGGCGGGCCAGGTCTAGCGCCTGCTGCAGGCAATCGGCCGCCAGCAGCTGCTGGCCGGAACGCATGTGAATCTCGCCGAGGATCTCCAGGGCATGGGCCTTGCCGTTCGTATTGCCCACTTGCTCGCATATGGCCAGAGCCCGGCGAATATGGCCCTGTGCCTCAACATAGCGGCCATGACGCGCGTCGAGCGTTCCGAGATTGCCCAGCGTGAGCGCTTCGCCGGCCAGGTCACCTGCCTCGCGGTGCAGGGCGAGCGCGTGCCGGAGGTGGTCGCCAGCCTCCAGGTGACAGCCTTGGTAGAACTCCATCACGCCTAGGTTTCCCAGGACGCGGGCCTCGCCGATCATGTCGCCAATCTCGCGGAACAACGCCAGCGCTTCACTGAGCTGGCCAAGGGCATGCTGGTAGCTGCCTTGGTGCCCGCCCACGGTGGCGAGATTGACCAGGGCAGTGGCCTCGCCAGCCCGGTCCCGTGCACCGCGGGCGGCTCGCCTGGCGCAGTTGTGGATGATGGCAGCTTCAGTGTAATAGCCACCCTTATCGAGATACCGATGCAAGATGGCGGCCAGGCCGGCCGCGTGGCCGGGCCAGTTGTGCTCGGCGGCGTGGCTGACCACGGCGACGAGATTCGCCCGTTCGCCGTCAAGCCACGCGCGCGCGGCCGCAGGATCAGCCGGAATCACGCTGATGACGTCGGCCGACCGGCCGATGTACGGCCGGTGGCGCTCGGCGGGGAACAAGGTCTCAGCGGCGGCGGCCGCGTTCTGAAGGTAGTAGTCAAGCACGCGGCCCAGGGCTGCGTGGAACTCGTGCTTGAGATCCTCGATGGCGGCGAGGTCGCGAGCGTAGATGCGGAGCAGGTCATGCATGCCGTACCTGCCGAGCCCGGCGGGATGGATCAGGTAGGCCCGGGCCAGGCAGTCAAGCATGTGCCTGGCTTCCTTGATGGTGAGGCCGGCCAGCGCGGCCAGCGCGCAGGAGTCAAAGCTGGTGCCAGGGTGCTGGCCGACCAGGCGGAACGCCCGCGCGGCCCCGGGACTCAGGTGCCGGTAGGACCATGAGAACACGGCGCGCATCGCGGCGCGCGCATCCCCGCTGGCGTCCAGGAGGTCAAGCCGCCGCTCATCACCCAGTTCGGCGATGAGGTCGGCGAGCTGGGCGACGGGGCGAGCGATGGCAATTTCGGCTGCTATTCGCAGCGCCAGCGGCAGCCGGCAGCACTGCATCGCCAGCGCCGCGGCCAGGCCAGGCTCGACCTGCACTCGCCGGCCGATCAGCGCGCGCAGCAAGCTGACAGCGTCGTCCAGCGGCAGCACGTCCAGATCGAGGCGCAGCGCGCCGTCCTTTGCCACCAGCCCCGCCAGCGAGTCGCGGCTGGTCACCACCGCCACGCAAGACGCCGTGCCAGGCAGCAGCGGCCTGACTTGCTCCGCTTCGCTGGCATTGTCAAGCACTACTATGATCCGCCGCCTTGACAGCAAGCTCCGGTAGAGCGCCGCGCGCTCATCCAGGCCCGGCGGGATATCGGGGCCGGGAACGCCGAGCGCGAGCAAGAACCCGGCGAGAGCCTCGGCCGGTAGCATCGGCTGACCCGGGTCGTAGCCGCGGAGGTTCACGTAGAGCTGCCCATCGGGGAACCGGTCGGCCACCTGGTGCGCCCAGTGCACCGCCAGGGCCGTCTTGCCCACACCGGCTGTCCCGCCGATCGCCGAGATCACTGCCGCTCGCGATGCCTGGCGGGTGCCAGGGTCGAGCAGCCCTGTCAGTTCCCCTAGGTCGTCCGCACGGCCCACGAAATGCCGGACGGAAGCTGGCAGTTGCCGTGGCACCGATGACCCGGCGCCACCAGGCGCCAGGCGGCTGGTCGCGCGAGCCGGGGCGGCCAGATCCCCGTTGAGTATCTGCTGGTGCAGTTCCTGCAGCTCGGCTCCCGGCTCGACGCCCAGCGCGTCGACCAGCATCTGGCGTGCCTGGTGGTAGGCGGCCAGCGCCTCAGCCTGACGCCCGGATCGGTAGAGCACCAGCATCAGCTGCGCGCGGAAAACCTCACGGAACGGCTGCTCCCGGATCAGCGACTCAAGCTCCGGCACGAGCGCGGCAGGGTAACCAAGCTGGATGTCGGCGTCGATGCGCCACTCAAGCGCCTGAAGCCGCATCTGGTCCAGTCGTGACGCCTCACCCGCCCGCAACAATTCGGATGGGATATCAGCCAGCGGTTCACCACGCCACAGGCCAAGCGCCTCGGTGAGCAGATCAGATGCATGCTGCCAGGCCCTGGCCCGGAAGGCCAGCCTTGCCGACCCCACCAGGCCTTCGAACCGCAACAGGTCCAGTTCATGCTCGGCAACGTTGATCAGATAGCTGCCGTTGCGGGTGACGATCCTCGTCCCCGCCGGCCCGAGCGCCAGCCGGAGCCGCTTGGCGTAACTGCGTAGCGTAACGGCGGCATTCGGCGTCGGGTGGCCGTTCCATACCCACTCAGCCAACGTGGTGACCGGCACGGTCCGGCCGGATTTCAGCAAGAGAGCAGCCAGCAGCGAGCGAAGCCTGGGCGGCACCGCTAGCTCCGTTTCTTCTAGCTGCGCGCTGAGCGGGCCAAGCAGCCCGAACCAAACCGACGAATCCGGCTGCATGTGGCTAGCATGCCACGGGCAGGCACGCGCGTGCTGGCAGCACGAACCAGCCACCGCCGCCTATCGCCACGAGACTGCCACCGGCATGCCACGAGCGCCTGGCAGTGTCTGTCGCAAGGTCGCCACGGCCGCGTCGGCACGAGGTCCACGGGTCATATGCGCATTGACGAGCACGCCTGCTTCGGCTACCTGCTGCGACAGCACAGGCTAGTCTCCGGCCTCACGCAGGAGGAGCTTGCCGAGCGGTCCGGCCTGAGCGTCCGGGCCATCGGTGATCTCGAGTGCGGGCGGGTCCTGCGGCCACTCACCCGAACTGTCCAGATGCTCGCGGACGGCCTGACGCTGACGGAACGAGATCGCGAGAACTTCGCCAGAGCCGCGGTGGAATTGCCAGGCAACGCTCAGGTCAGCGGATCAGCGAATCACGCTGAGCTGAGCCTTAAGCCTGGTCATTCGCTGCCGCTCACCGGGATCGGTACCTGGGGGGCTAGCATTGCCGCGCGCCAGCTTCCGCCCGGACTGCCGTGCTTCACCGGGCGGAGCTCGGAGCTCGCCGCGCTCGATCAGCTCCTGGCGCGATGCGACAGGCAGTCAGGAACATTGGCAAAAGTCGCCGCCATTAGCGGCACAGTCGGCGTCGGGAAAACCGCGCTAGCGGTCGAGTGGGCGTGCAGGCAGGCAGGCAACTTTCCGGACGGGCAGCTTTACGTAGATATGCATGGCTACAGTCACGCTGCCCGGCCGGTCTCGGAGTCCGAGGCATTGAACGGTTTCCTCGCCGCCCTCGGCCTGCCGCCCGGTCAGCGCCCCGCCCGGCCGCAGGATCTGGCCGCTCTTAGCCGCAGCATGATTCACGGGCGCCGCATGCTCATCGTCATAGACAACGTCCGCGATGCCGAGCACGCAAGGCTCTTGCTGCCTGGCACGCCTGGCTGCGTCACCCTGGTGACCAGCCGCAGCGGGCTTTCCGGCCTGGTTGCGACACACGGGGCACGGCTCGTGAAGCTCGGCTTGCCCGGCTATTCCGAAGCGCGCCACCTGCTCATGAGCCGGCTTGGCCCGAGCCGCGTAACGGCAGATGAAGCAGCGACAGCGGCGCTGATCGATGCCTGCGCGCGCCTGCCACTGGCGCTGAGCATCATGAGCGCGCGGGCAGCCGAGCACCCGCGCATCCGACTGGCAGACCTGGTCGCCGAGCTGCGCGCCGGCCAGCAGGAGCGGCTGGATGCGTTTGGCTCCGACGATCCGGCCAGCGATCTCCGCGCGGCGATGTCCTGGTCGTGCCGCAACATCAGCGCGGCCGCTGACAAGATGCTCCGGTTGCTCGGCCGGCATTGCGATCCGGATTTTACCGTCGCAGTCGCAGCCAGCCTCGCGGGCCTGGAGCTGACAACCGCCCGCCGCCTGCTGCACGAGCTGGTTAATGTCGGGCTGCTAGCCGAACCGAGAATTGGCCGGTACGCATTCCATGACCTGCTCCGGGCATTCGCGAGTGAGCGTGCCGATTCTGATCAGGGGCCGGGCTGCCGATCGGCAGCCGATCGGCAGCCCGGAACTGCCGGTTCCCTTCCTGGTCAAGGATGTCGCTACCTGTGAACATGGCATTTCGAAACCCTGAACGGAGGTGAAAAATGATTAGCTCAATCGCCGATCGCATGCTCGCGATATTCGTCCCGCGCGTCACGGCCGCCGCCGGCTGCACCGGCTCATTCCAACAGGCCTGCGGGCAGTGCCTTGAAGACGGTCACACCGGCGTATGGCACCAGTCGCAGCAGGCGTGCGTCTACTTGCCAAACTGCACTGTTAAATGCGGTGCATGTGAGATTGTGGTGGGTTCCAACAGCATCTGCATCTAGCGCTGCAGCCATCCGGCCTGCCAGATCTGGCCTGCGCTGCGGCTCGCACGACCGGGCCGCAGCGCAGGGTCCTCCGCGAAACAACTCCCTGGGGTGATCAAGTATGGAACTCATCGGAGCCGCCGTCATTATTGTCGGCCTATTTAGCCTGGCAAACTTGCTCCTTGCGATCGGGATAATCCGCAGGCTGCGAGAGCATTCCGAGCTGATCGGCCGGGGGTCATTCGGTGTACCCGAGGTGAGGGTTCTCAAGCTGGCGGCCGGGTCCGCCCCTGCAGCGTTTACCGCGACGACGGCCGACGGGCGGCAGCTGACTAGCGCGAGCGGATTCACCCTGGTCGCGTTCTTCTCCACGACTTGCCCAAGTTGCCCGGCAGCGGTGGGGCCGTTCACGCGGCTCGTGGCCGACCAGCAACTGTCCAGCTCCAGGGTGCTGGCCGTTATCGCCGGCTCGCGAGCCGAGCCGCCCGCATATCTCGACGACCTGACAGCAGTGGCGACGCCATTGTTCGAGGTTCTCGGCGGTCCCGTGCAGCAGGCGTTCGGTGTCACCGGATATCCGGCGATATGCCTGCTGGACGAGTCTGGCACGCTCGTGGCGAGCGACTATGACCCGGCCAGGCTTCCCGCGCCCGCCCTTGCCAGATGAGCGGTCCTGGTGACACCCGCAGTCCCGAAGAAGGCCCCGGCCAGATCCGATTGTTCGCCAGCGCGCTGAGCATGGCATGGCGGGCGCACCCGCAGGCCATCGCCGGTCAGCTGGTGGTGACGGTACTGACCGGACTCATTCCGGTAGCGTCGGCCGACTTGATCCGCTACGTCCTGGACGACATCAGCGCGCATGCGCCCGCGGCCACTGTGCTGCCGCTGGTTGTCGGCCTGGGATGCGCCAGTTGTCTGGCGGTCGTGCTCGCTGCCGTCGGTAACTACCTGACCGGCCTGTTCGGCCGGGCCATGGAGCGGCTGGCCCTGGCCGAGCTGTACTCGACGACGGGAGCGATGAAGGGCTTGCGCAGGCTGGAGGACCCGGAGTTCCAGAACCGGCTCGCGCTGGCTCAGCAGTCCGGCGCGGGCGGCCCGACTCAGGTCGTCAGCGCGGCGTTCGGCATCGCTCAGTCGGTCCTGACGCTCGCCTCCTTCCTCATCGCCCTTGCCGTGCTCAACGCGACCGCAGCGCTGCTCATCGTCACCGCGGCCATTCCCGCGTTCTTCGCCGAGCGCCGCGTGGTGCGGCACCGGGTTGCCCAGGTCACCCGCACCAGCCACGCGAGGCGCCGTCAATTCTTCTACTCCGGGTTGCTCGCCAGCCAGGCCGCCGCGAAAGAGATCCGGATCTTCGGCCTCGGCGGATTCTTCACCGGCCGCATGCTGACCGAACTGCGCGTCGTGCACGATTCCGCACGGCGCCTGGATCGCCGCCAGCTCACGACCGATTCCTCGCTCGCGGTCATCAGCGCGGCGATCGCGGGCGGGGGCTTGTGGTGGGCGGTCAGCGCCGCCATAGCCGGCCGGCTGACCGTCGGGGATGTCTCCATGTTCGTCGCTGCTCTTGCCGCGGTCGCGCAATCGCTGACCGGCATCATCACCAGCGCCATGTCGAGCTACCAGGCGCTATCGATGTTCCGGTGCTACCGGCTGGTCCTGACCGAGGGCCCAGACCTGCCAGTTCCTGACAAGCCAGCCGTGGCGCCGGCATTGCGCAACGGTATCGAGTTCCGAGATGTGTGGTTCCGTTACAACTGTGACGGCCCTTGGGCCTTGCGTGCCATCAGCTGCTTCCTGCCATGCGGCCAGACGACCGCCCTGGTCGGACAGAACGGGGCGGGCAAGAGCACGCTGGTAAAGCTGCTGTGCCGACTGTACGACCCGGATCGCGGCCGGATCCTGTGGGACGGAGTCGACCTCCGCGATGTCGACCCGGACGACATGCGCCGACGGATCAGCGTACTGTTCCAGGACTTCATGCAGTATGAGCTGAGCGTGGCCGACAACATCAGGATCGGCGACCTGTCTCGCACCGACACCGGCGCGCTCGAGGCCGCGGCCGACCGCGCCGGAGTGCACGATACGATCGCCGCCCTACCCCGTGGGTACCAGACCATGCTCAGCCGGGCTTATTACGACGACGCGGCTGGCCAGGGGATAAGGCTATCCGGCGGGCAATCGCAGCGAGTCGCGCTCGCCCGCATGTTCTTGCGCGGTGATCGGGATCTGGTAATACTCGACGAGCCGAGTTCCGGTCTGGACGCCGAAGCGGAGCACCAGATACACCAGGGCCTGCAGGCCGACCGAAATGGCATCACCATGCTCATCAGCCACCGGCTGAACACCATACGAGCCGCGAGCCAGATCCTCGTGATCGGCGACGGTACGATCATCGAGCGCGGCGACCACGAGGACCTGATCGGCCTGGGCGGCACCTACGCGCGCATGTTCGAGTACCAGGCTGCTGGCTACACATCCGTGCCCGTCGCCGCGAATAGGCGGAGCCGGGCGGAGCCGACAGCCGCGGCGAGCTAACGTGGCGCGCCGCCGCCCTCGGCAGCCGGCCGCGGGCCTGCCAGGAAGGAGGAAGCGATGACCGCGGCGAGCCTGCCAGGGGAGGGCCCGGTTGAGCTAGGGCCGGTGAGCCTGCCCGCGGGCAAGCACGTGCATGGCGGCCGGGCAGCTCGGGTGCCGGTGGCCTGGGTGACCAGGGAACCGGTGCCGGAAGCTGGCCGGGCCTGGGCCGCGCTGTCGGACGCCCGCCCTGACACCGGGCTGGTGCCATTCCTGGCCGACCACCTGCCCAGGTATCCTGCCCGGCCGTGGGACACCGAGGAGATCTTCGACGACCCGGCCGAGCCAGCCGAGCTGGCCCGCGCGGTCGGCAGGCTCGACGCCGACAAGGTGCTTGAGAGCTGGTGGAACGGCAAGACCCATGAGGCAGGTACCCAGGAGGGGGTGGACGAGGATCCGGAATTCGCCGAGTACATCGAGTCGGTGATCGCGCCATTCTCGCGCCGGTTCCCCGGCATAGCCCACTCCCTCAGCACGCCGCTGACCATCGCGGAGACAGACGAGATTCTCGGCTCCCTGCCCCCGCACCGGATCGGCCTGGTCCCGGCAAGCCGGCCAGCCGACGTCCTGCCCCTGATCGGCTGGAGCCTGCCCAACCGGCCCGTCCGGGCAATGCTGCAAGCCACCGCCGTCATGCGGTCGTGGGAGGACAGGTTCGGCGCGAGGCTGCTGAGAGTGGGATTCGGCGAATTCAGCGTGCTGGCAAGCTGGCCGCGCAGCAAGGCACACGCCGAGCGGATAGCCGCCGAGCACTACGCGTTCTGCGACGAGTGCGCCGGACGCGGCCTGACTGAAGTCCGCAGCATCGCCGAGTACCTGCTCACGTCGCCGGTCTGGACCTTCTGGTGGGACTAGCCAGTCACTTCGACAACCTCGGGGTTGGTGTCCTGGCCTCGATGATGCATACTTGGTGCCCGTTGATGTTGTCGCCTCGCGAGCAGGACGGCTGCGGATCCTCCCGCAGCCAGCGACCAGAAATCTGGGGTACGCTGAGCCGACGACGTCAAGATCAAGGGGCTATAGCGCAGTCCGGTAGCGCACCTCCATGGCATGGAGGGGGTCTGGGGTTCGAATCCCCATAGCTCCACAAGTTCTGTGACCTGTACGAATGCAAGGTCAGACGTAGCACCATGCGAGTTCTGGGCTGTGGCTCGCGTCTCGTGCGCTTTCCGGCCAGCGGAGGCAAGGTCGCCGTGCGTGGCAGCGCTCAGGGTCCGACCTGCAGCCGACACTGATCGTCGGTCGCCTAGCAACTTGGTGCCCGAGTGCGGGCGCAGGTTTTCACCACCACATCGGCGAGACCAACGTCACACGCGCGGGGTCAGGCCGGGATTGGCTGGACGCTATCACTGATGAATCGGATCACTGTCTCGGTTGGATAGACATAGAACGTCTGATTGACCTCGATTGCGTCCATAAGCATCGCCAGGGTGGAGTCCTCGCTCACCGGTGCCTCGCAAGTATCATCCAAGTCGGAGAGCGGCTTGTGCTCGCCTTCAGTGACTCTGAGTACCTGGACTCGCTCGGTGCCTGGCGTATGGGTATGGGTCATCACTATCAGGTGTGCATCTCCACCTAGGGCATCGACGCGCACGGAGATCTGGCCCAAGGTGTCCTCAGGCAGGCCGACGATGAAGGGACGAGACCCATCTTCCCGCAGCGGCGGCAGCGCATCGCGGAAGCTGCGATGCAGCAGGAGCCTGCCCACCAGGCGCATCTGCCTCAACCGCTCCAGCTCACGCTCATCCAAGGCGCCACCTCCTCTTATATTCTGCCCAGTTTTCCGTCACACGATCTAGGGCCTCGTCGTACGCCACCTGGACCTCCGGCTGGGTCCTCACTGGCTGTATCTCCTGGCGTCGCAGCTCGGTGCCGTCATGCCGGAACCAATGGACATGCAAGCCTGTATGACAGATGTCGGCACGGGCAACCTGGCGCTCTGCTCCAAGCGTGCCTGACATGAGCATGACAGCGAAGTCCACCAGGTTGTCGTGCAGGTCGAACAACAAGCGGATCCGGAGGGTGTCGCCATCCTCGCCTACCGAGCTGTCGTAGACCTGCTCATCCTGGCACTCATCCTTTGGTGGCGGCTGCCAGACCGCTGGCACCGCGCTTGCGCCCTCCGGCCTCTGCCCTCCGTCATCACGTCGTTCCTCCGTCAGCGCCTCCGCTCGGTCTTTGGCCGCAACTGTCCTGGCATGCTAGCCGC
>JASIBM010000381.1 GCA_030045175.1 Streptosporangiaceae bacterium
GTGTTGCAGTCGTCCGACCCGTTGTCGCCTGCCGCGGCGAACACCGACTGGCCCTGCGCGGCCGCCTGCTCGAACAACTCGTTCTCCGCCACCTGCAGCCCCGGCTGACCGGTCTCGATGGCCTGCTCGCACAGGCCCCAGCTGGTGCTCACGACCTGGTCGGCGTCCGCGTTGACGATCGCGGCGTACTCATCGACCGGGTCGTAGATGAGGCCGTCCGAACCAGGGCTCGGCCCGGTGTACACGTCGATCGTCGCGCCCGGCGCGATCGCGGAGACATCCTCCACGTCCAGGATCGCCTCGCCGCTACCCGACCCGGCCGACTGGCCGCCGTCTACCGGGACCACGTGCAGCCGGCTGAGCATCTGCGCCGCCGCGGCGGCGCCGAAGTAGCAAGTGTCGAACGTCTTGACATCAGAGACCGCGAACGGCTCGAGCTCGTAGATCGCGATGTGCTGCCCCGCCCCGAGATCGCCCGCGCCGTACAGCCCGGACGCGCCGTACGCGTGCGCGATCTGATCGTCGGTCAGCCCGCCGAGACGAGTCGCCGCGGCCGTTGCGGCCTTGCAGGGGCTGGCCGAGCCTGCCGGGTGGCTGAAGCGAGCCGTCGTGGCCGGGCGGATCTTGCCGCGATCCGAGGCCGACGCGCGCTCTAGCCCGAGCGGCTGCAGCCGCACCAGGTCGTTCAGGCCGAGCACGGCGGCGACCGAACCCGCGATCGCCGCCGGCAGCCGCACCGCCGAGGTCGCGGCCCGGCCGGTCGCGCCGTCGCTCAGCCGGTAGCTTTCCAGCCGGGTGTCAAAGGCGCGGCCGACCGCCCCGGCGGTGCCGCTGAAATGGACAAGCAGGCCATCCCTTGAAACCCCGGTGACGCGCAGGCCACCGGCCTTCAGCCACGAGACCGCGGCGCTTATCGCCGCCGCCGAAGGTCCGAACCGGCCGGCGAACGCACCCGGCCGCAAGTACTGGTGGAACAGCGGCGAGTTCTTATCGGTCACCGCCGCGATGAACCGCACGAGCGCGGCGTTGTCGCGAGGCCGCAGCACCACGTCGCCGGAGATCTCGGCCGATGCTCGCACCGCGCCGACAGCCCTGGCGCCGACCGGAACGCCGGGAGCGGGCTCGACGACCCGCGCGCCCTGCGCGGCCGAGCCCGCGGACCGGGCTCCCGTCGCGGCCAGGGCCGGCCACGCCGAACTGCCCGACGCCCCGGCCGCCGACATGACAATCAGCCCGATCAAGGCTGCCGCCCGGGGCACGCGCCCGCGCCTCGCCCTGGCTCCCGGGCGACCCGCCGACAGGGAATGGTGAACCTGACTGCCAACTCGTCTGCTCGTCATGGCGAAATCATGCCATGCGCGCGCGTTTGTCACTTACATGATCGCGGACTATCTTCAGCTGTCCGAACTGACAGACGACCACGATCATGGTCGTCACCGCTGGCGCCCTGGCCGCGGCCTCGGCTGCCCTACTCCTCGCCAGAGAACCGCTCCCACGCCGACTGGCGAGTCATCCCGAGGGCCTCTCCGATCCGCGCCCAGGTGGCGCCCAGGTCGCGTGCCCTGCGCACCCACCCCGCCAGGTGCCGCTCCACCTGCGCGCCCGCGGCCGCTATCCGGGGCAGGTTCGCCAGCGCCTCATCGACACTGACCGCGTGGTCCCAGGCCGCCAGGTGGGGCGTCGGGGACGGCGGGCCGTCAACCAGCAACGCGCACAACGCCACGCACTCATCGCAGATGTACACCCCGGGCCCGGCCACCAGCCTGCGTACCTCGGTCTTGGGCTTCAGGCAGAACGAGCACGCGGCCATGACGGGTTGCTCTGTCACCGCAGGCATCACGCGGCCTCCTTGTCAGGTTACTCCTGACAACTGTAAGGCATGGCCTGACAAGGATCAAGGCGAGAACGCCCGGGGCGCATGCCGGCGGTGCCGCATGGCGCGGACGTGTAGCGGGCCTCATCCACGGGTAGCGACCTCGGCATGGCGTGGGGTATGCGCCGCGACATGATCACGCACAGCGTGGACCCGCTGAATGCCGAGCCGCCACCCGCGGTGCTCGGTGAGAACGATCTGACCAGCGCGGACACGTTCTATGTGCGCAATCACGGTCCCATTCCTGACATACAGCCGGAGTCGTGGCGGCTGCGCATCGGCGGGCTGGTGGACCGGCCCGTCGAGCTGTCGCTGGCCGGCCTGCGGGACGGATTCGCCCGCCATGACGTGGTCGCGGCGCTTGAGTGCGCGGGGAACCGGCGCGCCGGGCTGATGAAGGTGCGCGACGTGCCGGGTGAGGCACCGTGGGGGCCAGGGGCGGCAGGCAACGCGCGGTGGACCGGGGCGCGCCTGGCGGACGTGCTCCGCGCCGCCGGCCTCGCCGGCGGCGCGGAGCACGTGGCCTTCGAGGCTCCTGATGTGTCTCAGATGGCGTCGCCACCGCAGCCGTTCGGCGCCTCTATCCCGCTCGGCAAGGCGCTTGGCGACGAGGTGCTGCTGGCTTATGCCATGAACGGGCAGCCGCTATCGCGGGTGCACGGGGCGCCGGTCCGGGTGGTGGTCCCCGGCTACATCGGCGCGCGCAGCGTGAAATGGGTCGAGCAGATCACGGTCCAGGCCGAGCCGTCGGCAAACTTCTTTCAGTTCAGCTACCAGATGCTGCCGGCCGAGGCGGACCCGGCCCGCGCCGGTCCAGGTGACGGATTCACGCTCGGACCGCTCGCGGTCAACGCAGCCATCCTCACCCCGGACGACGGGGCGACCGTCCCGGCCGGCCCGGTCACCGTGGCCGGTTACGCGCTGACCGGTGATGACCGTCGCGTCGCTCGCGTCGACATCTCGGCAGACGGGGGCCGAGGCTGGCGCCAGGCCAGCCTGGAGTCCGAGCTCAGCCCGTGGTCATGGCGGCGCTGGCACGCGACCCTGGACCTGCCGGCCGGCCAGGCGGACATCGCCGTGCGGGCGTGGGACAACGGCGCCAACCTTCAGCCCGAGAACGAGGCGGAACTATGGAACCCGAAGGGATATGCCAACAACGCCCGGGCACGCATTCGCCTTACCGTCGCGCCCTAGCTGAGCGCCGGCGACGAACGGCGGCAGCAGCAACATGCGGACGGCGGGCCGGCTCCGCGGCAGTCGCGGTGGCCGGCCCGCCGTCATCGGCACGGGCTACTGGCAGGGGCAGGTCAGGCGGCGACACCGGCCAGGTCGCGCTCGGCGTGGACCGGCACCGGCACCGGCACCGGCTCGGCGACGGTCGCACGGCGGTTCATGATGGCGTCAAGCTCAGGGTTGCCATAGATCGACGCGGGCTCGCTGCTCCAGCTCGGGTGCCTGGCAACCATCCACAGCGGGATCCCGGCCCAGGCTCCGACGGCGACGGCGGCCGGAAGGGCGTTCAGCCAGAACAAGTTCATCTCGTGCTCCTCTTAACGGTGCCCGCGGGTTCGTGGTCCCGCCGGGGAACTGACCGGGCATCTCCCGGTGCCTGGCTTCCAGGTTGCCCGGCCAGGAACGCCGCAGGCAGGGGTCGGTCCACCCCTTTTACGCGGCCCGGGCGAGCGGGGTGAAAATACGTACAGTCGTTCCCGCACGTGCCGAAGTGCGACAATGTGACCAGCGCTGGTCCGGCGGCGGCGGTGCGGAGGGGAGCACGGTCGATGGAGGACCTGTCGCCGGCGGCACTGCACGGTTTCGGCGCACAGCTGACTAGCTTCATCGGCCGCGACCGCGAAGCAGAGGAACTCACGGGACTGCTCGGCCAGTACCGGCTGGTCACTGTCACCGGCCCGGGCGGGGTGGGTAAGACCAGGCTGGCAGCCGAGGTGGCCAGGCGAGCCTGCGACAGGTTCGCAGACGGCGCGTGGCTCGTCGAGCTCGCCAGCGTCGCTGAGCCTGCTCAGGTGCTTGACCACGTGGCCACGGCGGTCGGCGTTCCCCGGGCTCCCGGCGTGGTGCTGGCAGATGCGCTCCGCGCCGTGCTCGCCCGCCAGCAGGCGCTGCTGGTGTTCGACAACTGCGAGCAGGTGGCTGACGCGGTTGCCGAGCTTTGCCAGGCGCTGATCCTGACCGCAGACGACGTGCGGGTGCTGGCGACCAGCCGGGAGCCGATCGGACTGGCCGCCGAGGCCAGGTACCGGCTCGCGCCGATGGCGCTCACCGATTCGGCCGACCTCTCCGACATCTGCGAGTGCGAGGCCGTGCTCCTGTTCGCCGACCGGGCCCGGCGCGTGGACTCGCGCTTCGCGCTCACCAGCGAGACAGCACCCGCGGTAGCTCGGCTGGTCCGCCAGCTTGACGGCGTCCCCCTGGCGATAGAACTGGCCGCCTCCCGGGTGGAGTCCCTGGGCGTCAGCCAGCTGCTCGACCGCCTCGATGACAGGTTCGCCCTGCTGACGGCGTCCGACCGGATGGCCGCGCAAAGGCACCAGTCAATGGCGGCCGCGGTCGACTGGAGCTACCGGATGCTCAGCGCCGCCGCACAGCAGGCATTCCGCAAGCTCACCATCTTTCCCGGGCCATTCACCCTGGCAGCGGCACAGGCCGTCGCCGGGGATGGCGCCGAGTCGCACGTGCTGCGCCTGGTCGACTGCTCTCTTCTTACGCCTCCCCGCGGCGGAGCCGACGGACACCCGCGTTACGCGATGCTCAGTCCGCTGCGCGCCTACGGTTCCGAACGGCTGGCCGAGGCCGGCGAGCAGCCCGAGGCGGCTGCGGCGCTCGTCGGCTACGCCTTGCACCTGGCCGAGCACGCTGCCGCCCAGCTGGAACGCAGCCCCGAGGAGCTGACCGCGGCGCACCGGCTGGACTGCGAGGATGCCAGCACGCACCAGGGCCTGTCCTGGGCGCAGGAGCACGATCCGCAAGCCGCCGTCCGCCTCGCGGTGGCACTGGCGCCGTGGTGGCAGCTGCGCGGAAGGACCGCCGTCGGATATGACCTGCTGCGACTGATCGCAGGCCAGGTGGCCGGCCAGGACGACGCGTGGCGCGAATGCCAGCTATCGCTTGGCCATCTCGCGTACAGCATTCATGATCACATCCACGCCCTGACCCACTACGAGGCGGTGCTCGCCACCGTATCCAGCGAGGAAACCTCGCCCGCCACAGCCGCCGCGCTGGCAGGGCGAGCGTCGGTGCTGCGGAACCTGAGTCGCATGCAAGAAGCGGAACAGGATGCCCAGCGAGCACTCGGCATGTCCAGGCAACTCGGCTACCCCGCTGGAGAGGTGCTGGCACTGACCGAGCTCGCGCTCACCGCGCACCATGCCGGGGACCACCAGAGCCCGCTTGACCTCGCCAGGAGGGCCTGCTGGATCGACCCCGACCTGATTCCAGGGGCAGTCGTCAGGCGCCGGGAGTACGTCCTGATGATCGCCCTCACCGACGCGGGCCAGGAGTCCGCCGCCAGGCAAAGCTGCCAGGCCGGCTTGTCGCGCGCCAGGGCCGCGGGCGACGTGCGCAGTCAGGCGACCTTCCTCGGCGCGATGGTGCAGCTGGCGCTGCGGGCCGGCGAGCTCGCGTCCGCGGGAGAGCACCTGCGCGAGGCGATCGAGATCGGGCTGCGCTGCGGTGACCACCCCCGCGTGATCGAGTGCCTTGCCGAGTGCGGCAATCTCTGCGCGGCGGCCCGCCAGTGGAAGGACGCGGTCACCATGTGGTCGGCATCCTCCGCCTGCCTGCAGGCCCATTCCAGGGGATTGCTGCCTGCCGACGAATACGGCGTGACCAGGGTCCACGTGAAGTCCCCGGACTGGGACGATGAGGCGCTCGCCGCGCTTGGCCAGGCCGCGATGACCGCCGCGGAAGATCGCGGCATGCTGATGACGCTCGACACGGCGGCTGAGCTGGCGGTGATGCTGTGCTCGGGACCGAGCTCAGACCCGAGCCCGCCGCCCCGGACGGCTCAGCTCAGCGCCAGGGAACGGGAACTGGTGGCCCTGGTGGCCAAGGGAATGACCGACGCGCAGATCGCCAGCCACCTGTACATCAGCATCCGCACGGTCAGCTCCCATCTGGACCGCATCCGCGACAAGACCGGATGCCGCCGCCGGGCCGACCTCACCAGGCTCGCGCTGCAAGCCGGCCTCGCGTGAGCATCCCAGCCAGGAAGCGGCGGCGATCAGCCGACCGCGCGCAGCCGCGGTAGCAGGCCGGCGACCTGGTCGGCCTGGCCGGCCGGGTCCTGGCTGTGCAGGATCAGCACCATCTCGGTGACGCCCACGGCGTGGTAAGACTCAGCCAGTCCGAGCAGCTCATCGGTCACCTCGGCCACCCGGACCTGGACCGAGCGGCGGATCTGGGCCGGGTCGCGGCCGATCTCGGCGCACCGCCTGTCAAGCACGGCCGACACCTCGGCTACCTCCTCGGGTGAGCCCCCCGCCGCGTTCCACACGTCGGCGTACCGCGCGGTGATCCGCAGGGTCCGCTGCCTGCCTGACCCGCCGATCCAGACCGGCGGGTGCGGCTGCTGCACCGGCTTGGGCTCGGCGATCGCCCCGGCCAGCTGGTAGTGGCTGCCTTCGAAGCTGGTCCGCTGCTCGGTCCACAGCGACAAGATGACCTGACAGGCCTCCTCGAGCCAGTCGGCCCGGTCGCCCTTGGTGCCGAACGGCAGCCCGAGCATCGCGTGCTCGTTCTCCGCCCAGCCCGCGCCGAGCCCGAACTCCAGCCTGCCGCCGGACAGGTGATCCACGGTCACCGCGGCCTTCGCAAGCACCGCCGGGTGCCGGTAGGTGTTGCCCGTGACCATGCAGCCGATCCTGGTACGCGAGGTGGCCACCGCCATCCCGGCCAGCAGCGCCCAGGCCTCGAAGATCGGCCCGTCGTCTCGTGCGCCGAGGCTGGCCAGGTGATCCATGCACCAGCAATGATCGAACCCGGCCTCGTCAGCGACCCGCCACACCGCGCGGAGCTGGTCGATGGTGGCGTTCTGGCTGAGCTTGAGCCCGTAGCGCATATCGGCCATGGCCCATTTCTATCGCACGCCTGCGCCGACCCGCGACCCGGTCACCCCCGGCCGCGCAGCCGCCTGCGATAAAACCCGGAGACAATCGGTGGTCATCCCGCGACAATGGCCGACGTGGCGGAAGTCGAGGTCGTCGTCGCCCACAACGAGCGCGCGACCCTGCGCGTCGGCGACGTGTTCCTGAAGATCGACGCCGATCAGACGCGCACCGACGTCGAGGTCGAGGCGATGGCCATGGCGCCGATCCCGACTCCGGAGGTCTTGTGGCGCAAGCCGCCCGTGCTCGCGCTCGCCGCCCTGCCAGGGAGGGCACTGGGCCGTCTCGGCGAGCCATCGGCCGCGTCGCCGGCGGCGTGGGCCGCGACTGGGGCCGCCGTCCGGATGCTGCACGACGCGCCGCTGCCGCCATGGCCCGGCCGGAGCCTCGGCGAGATCACATCGGAACTCGACGGCGAATGCGAGTGGCTTGTCGCGAACGGCGTCCTTCCCGCCGACCTGGTCACGCGTAACCGCCGGGTTGCCGAGGCTGCGCTCCGGCCGTGGACGCCGGTGTTCACGCACGGCGACCTGCAGGTCACCCACGTGTTCGTCGACGGTGACAAGGTCACCGGCGTGATCGACTGGTCCGAGGCGAGCCGGGGCGATGCCCTGTACGACCTCGCCGTCCTGACGCTCGGACACGAGGAGAACCTTGGCGACGTCGTCGCCGGACACGGCGCCGACGTCGACCTCGACGTGATCCGCGCGTGGTGGTCGCTGCGAAGCCTGTGCGGGATCCGCTGGCTGATCGAGCACGGCTTCGACCCGTTCACGCCAGGCTGCGAGGTCGACGTGCTGAGATCCCAGCTGTGAGGCCGCACGAACCCGAGGGCGGTCAGGCCGCGGCACCCACCCTGTCAACCGCAACGTGGAGCCCTTGCTGTCGCTGCAGGAGCAGTAAGGACACCACGTTGTTGCTGGCAACGCGGCCGGAAGAGCCGAAATGTCAGACATAGCTGGAACGCTGAGTGTCCGCCATTGTTGCCAGGAGCTACCTTGGTGAAGACGCGGATCCTGATCGGGGCTGAGCGAAGGGTCGAGGCAATGGCTGAGTGTCACAGAAAGGGTCAGGCCGGGGACGGCAGCGCAATGCGCTGGACGCGTGCCGTCCGGCTGCTGGGCGCGCTTACCTCGCTCCTAGGTGTCACGGGGATCGTCACCGCCGGCGCGGCGCAGGCCAGGCAGCCGGGCGAGGCCGCGGGCAGCACGTGGACGATCGAGTCGACGCCGAATCCGGCCGGCGCTGAGATCGGCGTGCTCTCGGCTGTGTCGTGCAGCTCCGGATCGGCGTGCACAGCGATCGGCTCCTGGGCGCAGAGCGCGTCCGTTCCAGGGGGCGTCCTGGCGCAGAGATGGAACGGCAAGAGCTGGC
>JASIBM010000382.1 GCA_030045175.1 Streptosporangiaceae bacterium
TGGCGGACAGGACCACGCCACGGCCCTCGGTGTGAGCCACGATCACGGGCCGCGCGGCGACCTCGGGGCGGTCCCTGATCTCGACGCTCGCGTAGAAGGCGTCCATGTCGACGTGCAGGATGGGACAGCCCGTGTCGTCCGGCGTGCCCGTCTGCTTCACTGCCTCGCCGATCTTCCCGCCCGGCCGATGCCGCTCCCGGTATGACTGTAGCCCTGGCCACCGACAGTCAGGAGGTGTCGCCAGTCAGGGTCGGCTTGATCTCGAGCAGCCTGGCCAGCAGGCCGTTGACGAAGCCGGGCGAGGCGTCGGTGGACAGGTCGGTCGCCAGCAGCACCGCCTCCGAGATCGCCACCGCCTCGGGCACCTGAGTGCCCCACAACAGCTCGAACGCGCCGATGCGCAAGATGTTGCGGTCCACGGCGGGCATCCGGTCAAGCGTCCAGCCCCTGGCGTTCGCCGCGAGCAGCTCGTCGATCTCATCCTGGTGCGCTGCGACGCCCCTGACCAGCTCGGCGGCGTAGGCGCTCACGGGTGGCTCGGCTCGCTCGGCCCGGTCCCTGAGCACCTCAAGAAGCGGCTCTCGCCGCATCTCGGCCTCGAAGAGGATGTCAAGGGCTCGCTTGCGCGCCTTACCGCGCGCCGTCACGCCCGGCCGAGGTAGTCGCCAGTGCGGGTGTCCACCCGGATCCGCTCGCCCGATGTGATGAACAGCGGGACCTGAATCTGCGCACCGGTCTCCAGCGTGGCCGGCTTGGTGCCGCCGGTTGAGCGGTCACCCTGCAGGCCGGGGTCGGTCTGGCTGACCGTGAGCTCCACGGCGGCAGGTAGCTCGACGTACAGGGCGGTGCCCTCGTTGAACGCCACGGTGACCGTCTGCTCCTCGAGCAGGTAGCCAGCCGCGGTGCCGACGGTCGCCGCGGGGATTCGTGGCTGGTCGAAGTCCTGGGTGTCCATGAAGACGAAGTCGTCACCCTCGCGGTAGAGGTACTGCATCTCCCGCTTGTCCACGTTGGCGACGTCGACCTTGACTCCGGCGTTGAAGGTCCGGTCGATAACCTTGCCGCTCATCACGTTCTTCAGCTTTGTCCGCACGAACGCCCCGCCCTTGCCCGGCTTGACGTGCTGGAACTCGACCACGTTCCAGAGCTGGCCGTCGATGCTGAGGGTCATGCCGTTCTTGAGATCGTTCGTGGTGGCCACGTCTGTCGCTTCTCCTGCACACGGGCGGGACCCGCCGCGTCCGCGCCGCCACGGCGGGGTAGGCGAGCGCCTACAGGACGAGCAGTTCCCTGGTCATGGTGGTGAGCGATCGAGCCGACCCCGCCGCTCCTTGACCTGCGCCGACCACGAGCGTGTCCTCGATCCGCACGCCGCCCGTGCCCGGCAGGTAGATCCCGGGCTCGATCGTGATCGGAACCCGGTCTCGTAGTGTACCGGCCTTGCGGGGCCCTAGGAACGGCGCCTCGTGGATCTCAAGCCCGACGCCGTGCCCGAGTCCGTGCGAGAAATGCTCCTTGTGGCCGGCCTCAGCGATCAGCTCCCTGGCGGCGTCGTCGACGTCGGCCACGAGCGCGTCGGCCATGGCCGCTGCGATGCCAGCGGCCTGGGCGTCGGCGACGAGCTGGTAAATATCTCGCTGCCAGGTCGCGACGCGGCCGATCGCCACCGTCCTCGTCATGTCCGCGTGGTAGCCACCGAACCGGGCGCCGCAGTCGACCGTGACCAGGTCGCCGGCCTCGAACGCGCGCGGGCCGGGCGCGTGGTGCGGGATCGCGCCGTTCGGCCCGCTGGCCACGATCGTGTCGAAGGCCGGCTTGTCCGCTCCCAGGTCCACCATGGCCCGCTCAAGATCGATGGCTAGCTCCCGCTCGGTCACCCCGGGCCGAATCCGGCTCAGCACCCGCTCAAGGGCCTCGCTGGTGATCGCGCAGGCGCGCGCAAGCAAGTCGATCTCGGCGTCGTCCTTCACCATGCGCAGCTCCTCGACCGCCTGGCCAAGCGGCCGGAGCAGCAGCGGGCCGCCGTCCAGCTCGGCCAGCCCCGCGTGCCGCTCGACGGTCATCTCGTATGCCTCGAAAGCGAGCGCGAGCATCCCGCGGGCGATGGCCAGCCTGGCGAGCGCAGGCTCGACCAGCCGCTCGACGACCAGCTCGACGTCGCCGCAGTCCCGCTTGGCCGTGCCCTCGTACCTGGAGTCCGTCGCCAGCACCGCAGCCCCGTCGGCAGGCAGCAGCACCGCCGCGTTGGAGCTGACCAGCCCGGTCAGGTAGCGGACGTTCGCCCCCTTGGTGATCAGCGCGGCGTCCGCGCCCAGCTCAGCCACCCGTTGTCGCGCTAGCGCTCGCCTTGCCTGGTGTATCTCGGGCATAACACGACACTGTACGGGCTGGCCGGCGACCGCGCTACGGTGCGGGACCTTTGCCTGGCGGCGAATCGTCGCCGACTAGCACGCCGCCGCCCCGGCTCCAGGTCAGGTACCGCCAGGACAGGTTGACCAGCGCGGAGATCCGGTTCCTGCCGCCGAGCAGGGTGAACAGGTGCAGGGCCAGCCAGCCCAGCCAGGCGAGCGTGCCCTTGACCCTGATCCGGCCTGGCAGCTGGGCGACCGCCGAGCGACGGCCGATGGTCGCCATGATGCCCTTGTCCTTATATCGGAACGGCTGGACCGGCTGGCCCGCCTCCAGGCGCCGGATCTGCGTCGCCGCGTGGCGCCCCTGTTGTATCGCCGGCTGGGCGAGCTGCGCCAGCGGCTGATTCTCGATCAGCGCGATGTCGCCGACGGCGAAGACCCGGTCCTGGCCAGCCACGCGAAGATCGGGGCCGGTGCGGACCCGGCCACCATGCCCGGTGGGCAATCCCAGCTTGCCGACCCACTCGGGCGCGCCGATCCCCGCTGCCCAGACGGTGAGGTCACTGCGCAGTTCCGTGGCGCCGTCCAGCCCCGTGGCGCCCGGCCCTGCCTCGCCGGGCCTGGCGATCAGGACCTGGTCCGGCTGCACCTGCTTGATCTCGGTGCCAAGCCTGACATCGACGCCCCTGCGGACCAGTTCGTGCCTGGCGTACTCGCGCAGGCTCTCGCGGAACGGCGCGAGCAGCGATGGCCCGAGCTCGATCAGGCTGATCCGCATCCGGTCGCGGTCTATCTCGGGGAACGACGCGGGCAGCGCGATGTTCCTCAGCTCGGCGAGCGTGCCCGCAAGCTCGACCCCGGTCGGGCCGCCGCCGACGATCGTGATGTTGAACTCCCGGTCGCCAGGGGCCTCGTTGAGGTATTCAAGCCTCGAGACCAGGTAATCGCGCAGGACGATGGCGTCGCGCCTGGTGTACAGGCTGAACGCGTGCTCGGCGGCGCCAGGCACGTCGAAGAAGGCGGCGCTCACGCCGGTCGCGATGATCAGGTAGTCGTACTCGATCGGGGGCTTGTCGGCCAGCAGGACGCGCCGGGCGCCGGCGTCGATGCCAGTGACCTCGCCCTTGCGGAAGTGAGCGCCCGGCTTGCGCACCGCCGCCCAGTTCGGATACGCGACGTCCGCTGAAGTCAGGCCCGCCGTCGCCACCTGGTACAGGAGCGGCTGGAACGTGCTGTAGACATTGCGATCGACCAGCGTGACCCGCGCGCCCGAGTTAGCGAGCCGTGAGATCGCGCTGAGGCCGGCGAAGCCCGCGCCAATCACCACGACCCGTGGCCCGCCGTCCGCGCCTCGCGCAGGTCCAGCGGCGTCATTCGCGAGAGCGTCGGAACGCCTGCGCATGGCTCGACTCTAATACCGCCGCAGGTGGCAGCGACCTGGGCCATCGGTCATCAGGTCGCGCCTTGCCCGCAGGCTCGGTCAGGCTGCCATTTCCTTGACCTGCTCGATCAGGGCGACGCGCTGCTCGTGCGTCGCGGCGATCGGCTGGACGTTCAGCGTGGTGACGCCGGACTCGCGCAGCGCGGCGATCCGCTCGGCCACGTGCGACTTCGGCCCGATCAGGGAGATGCCCTCGAGCAGCGACCTGGGCACCAGCGCCGCCGCCTCATCCTTGCGCCCGTCCAGGTAGGCGTCCTGGATCGCCCGCGCCTCATCCGGGTAGCCGTAGTCGCTGGCCAGCTTGGTGTAGAAGTTCTGGCCACGCGCGCCCATCCCGCCCACGTACAAGGCAAGCACCGGCCGGCCGAAGTCGACGTAGTCGGCCACGTCGTCGCCGATCGCGAGCATCGCCTGCGCGATCACGTCGAGCGGCGGCAGCGAGGGGTCGCGCTTCGCCCGGCCGGCGGCGAGCGCCGGACCCCAGATGCCCGCCGCTTTCTCCGGGAAGTAGAAGATCGGCTGCCAGCCCTCCGCGATCTCGGCGGCCATCGCGGTGTTCTTCGGCCCGACCGCGGCGACGAAGATCGGGATCCGGTCCCGAACCGGGTGGTTGATGAGCTTCAACGGCTTGCCGAGCCCGGTGCCCTGCCC
>JASIBM010000383.1 GCA_030045175.1 Streptosporangiaceae bacterium
GCGGACTTCGTCGCCCGGCTGGAGGCCGGGCCGCCGGGGGACGACTGCGCGGGCATGCCTGCCTGGCTGGCCCAGGTGGTCACCGCGCTCTTCGACGGCCAGGCTCCTGCCGCCGCGCGCGAATGGGCCGCGCGTGTCCACGCGCTGCTTGCCGGGCTCGCCTGGCAGGCACCACTCGCCGTCGTGCACGACTGGCACGCCAGCTCGGTCGTGCCACTGCTCGGCCCGTCATGCGGCAGCCTGGCCGAGGTCGGCGCGCTGCACGCGCTGGCGCTGGCCGGCTCACCAGTCACCTCGCAGCGGTGGGCGGCAACGCTAGAGCCCGCCCTGCGCGAGCTTTACCGCCTGGCCTACCCCTACGACGACGCCTACCGGGTCAACTACGACAGCGCGCACGCCTACGGGACCGCGCACAGCTTCGGCGAGCAGGGCACCAGGGAATACGCGACCTACTACGCGGAGCTGGCCACCGGGGCGAACCTGGCCGCGCACGCCGACGCGAACGCGATCGCCTGCGCCCGCGCCTGCGCGGTGGCTTTCGCCGACGCAGACCCGGTCGCCTACGCGCGGACCTACCCGTACGCCGCGACCCGCAGCTACGCCCTCACCCTCGCCGCCAGCGAGGCGAACGCTCCCGCCGCCTGGCCGGCCCGCCGAGAGGCGGCGCACGCCCGCCTCGCCGCCGGGCTCACCGCCAGCCTGCAGCGGCTGACCTCAGGCTGATCTGCAGTCTCTGCTGTCCCACCCCTGGTAGCCCGGCCATTTCGGACTCTGGCGGCATTGGCGACCGTCAATTATTTTGAGGCTACGATCCGGGCGAATCTGATCACGCAGAGGAGTCCGAGGGCCGGAGGGGAGGCGGGCGCGTGCCTGAGGACCACCTGCTCCGGGAGTCGGCTGCGGACCGGGTGACCCCAGGGCGAGGTGGCGCCAGGGTGCCGGCCGACCGCGCCAGGCTGCGGGCGCTGTCCCACGCGCAGCAGCGGCTATGGTTCCTGAGCAGGCTCGCGGGGGTCAGCGAGGCATATCACATGCCGCTCGCCGTGGAGCTGGCAGGGCCGCTCGACCAGGCCGCGCTTACCCGCGCACTCGACGCGCTCGTCGCCAGGCACGAGGCACTGCGCACCCGGTTCGCCAGCGTGGCCGGCGAGCCGGTCGGCATTATTGACCAGCCCGATCGCGGCTTCGCCCTGGTCGTGGACGACCTGACGGGCGACCAATCGGACGACCGGGATCAAGCCGCAAGGCTCGCCGGTCTACAGGCGCAGGAAGCCGCCGCGCCCTTCGACCTGTCGGCCGGCCCGCTGTCGCGCGGCCGGCTTGTGCGGCTGGCGCCCGACAGGCACGCGCTGCTGCTCACCTTCCACCACATCATCTGCGACGGCTGGTCGATAGGCGTGCTGACCAGGGAGCTCGGCGCGCTTTACGCCGCGTTCACGGCCGGACGGCCCGACCCGCTGCCGCCGCTATCCGCCCAGTACTCCGACTACGCGGCCTGGCAGCGCCGCTGGCTCGCTAGCGGCGTGGCCACCCGGCAGGGCGAGTTCTGGAAGCAGGCCCTCGCCGGCGCTCCGGCACTGCTTGAGCTGCCCGCCGACCGGGCACGCCCGGCCGAGCAGGACTACCACGGCGACGTGATCCGGGTGGAGATCGGCCCAGAACTGACCGCGCGGCTGCGCGCCCTCGCACACAGCCACGGCGTCACGCTCTTCATGACACTGCTGGCGGCCTGGGCGATCGTGCTTTCCCGGCTGTCCGGGTCGCAGGACATAGTCGTCGCCACTCCGGCCGCCGGGCGGCGGCGGGCCGAGCTGACGGGCCTGGTCGGATTCTTCGTGAACACGCTGGCGGCGCGGGTCGACCTGTCCGGCGAGCCCGCCGTCGATGAGCTGTTGCGCCGGGTGCGGGACGTGACCCTGGCCGCCATCGATCACCAGGACATCCCGTTCGAGCAAGTGGTGGAGCTGGTCAACCCGGCGCGCAGCCTGGCGCACACGCCGCTGGCCCAGGTCATGTTCGCCTGGGAGGGCGGCGAGGAAGGCCATCTTGAGCTGCCCGGCCTCACGATCACTGCGATCCGAACGCCTTACGCGCCGGCGCTGTTCGATCTGACCCTGGAGCTCGTGCAGGCCGGCGACCGGATCGTAGGCAAGCTCGGCTACGCCACCGCGCTCTTCGACTCCGGCACCGCCCGGCGGCACCTGCGCTATCTGCACCGCGTGCTCGACCAGATGACCGCCGACCCCGGCCGCCCGGCCGGGGAGATCACGCTGGCCGGGCCGGCCGAGCGGGCCAGCCTGCTAGCCGCCTCCGACGGCGGCGCCATCGCCAGCTCGGAACTCCCGCTACTGCACGAGCTTTTCGAAGCACAGGCCAAACGGGATCCCGGAGCGATCGCCGTGGTGGACGAGGCGGCCGGCCTGACGCTGACCTACGGCGAGCTGAACGAGCGAGCCAACAAGCTCGCACGGCATCTGCGTACGCGCGGCACCGGGCCGGGCCGGCTTGTCGCCGTCTGCGCCGAGCGCTCGGCCGAGCTGATCACCGGCCTGCTCGCCGTGCTCAAGGCCGGCGCCGC
>JASIBM010000384.1 GCA_030045175.1 Streptosporangiaceae bacterium
TCATGCGCGGCCGCGATGGCCGGAGCGAGGTCACGTACCTCGCCGCTGGCACCGGGGTACTGCAGCAAGATCCCGAACAGCTCGCCCTCCGGCTGCGCCGCGATCAGCTCGGGCGTCACCTCGCCGGTCACCAGGGCGATGCCCAGCGGGGCGGCCCTGGTGGCGAGCACGGCCAGGGTCTGCGGCAGGCAGTCGGAGTCGGCGAGGAAGATCGTGCCCCGGCCGGTGGCCCGGCGCGCCAGCGTCATGGCCTCCGCGGCGGCGGTCGCCTCGTCGAGCATCGACGCGCCGGCCACCGGCAGCGCCGTCAGGTCCTCGATCATCGTCTGGAAGGTAAGCAGCGCCTCAAGCCGGCCCTGCGAGATCTCCGGCTGGTACGGCGTGTAGGCGGTGTACCAGGCCGGGCTCTCTAGCACGTTCCTGCGGATCACGGGCGGAGTTATCGTGCCGTAGTAACCCAGGCCGATCATCGATGTCAGCACCTGGTTGCTGGCCGCGATGCGGCGCAGCTCGGCGAGCGCCTCGTCCTCCGTCAGCGGGGCTGGCAGGCTGAGCGGCTTGCCTGAGGCGAGCCCGGCCGGCAGCGCGGCCGCGGTCAGCTCGTCGAGCGAGGCGTAGCCGATCGAGGCGAGCATGTGCTGCTGCGCGGCCTGATCGGGGCCGATGTGCCGGCTGGCGAAGGTCACCGGAGCCTCCTGGCGTTTTCGGGTCAGCCGCGGGCGGGTTGCGCCCGCGTTCCCCCTCTGTCGCTGCGCCGGCTCCAGAGCGGCCTGTCCCGTCCGGTCCCTGCTGCCTGAGAGGTTCCGGGGAGGTTTGCCCCTTCGGCGCCGCGCGCTCACGGCGCGGACTCTCCCAGACGGTTTCACTGGCCGGTCTAAAGCCTACCTGAGCCTGGCGACGCCTTCGATGATGTCCGCGGCGCTCAGTCAGCTCAGCCTGCGGGCGCGGCGGGCCGCGAGCTCATCCGGGCTTCGCGATCGCCCGTCCGCGGCCGAACCCGCCTCGGCGGCACTGGCAGGCAGTTCGGCGAGCGTCCCCTCGACCTCTTGCCAGACCCGGCCGAGCGCGATGCCGAACACGCCCTGGCCGCCTTGCAGCAGGTCCACCACCTCGTCCGGCGAGGTGCAGGCGTACACGCTGGCACCGTCGCTCATGAGGGTGACCTGGGCGAGGTCGGTCGTCCCGTGCTCGCGCAGGAAGTTGACAGCCGACCTGATCTGCTGAAGCGAGATGCCGGCGTCGAGCAGCCGCTTGACGACGCGCAGCACCAGGATGTCGCGGAAGCCGTAGAGCCGCTGCGAGCCTGACCCCCTGGCGGGCCTGACGCTGGGCTCGACCAGCCCGGTCCTCGCCCAGTAGTCGAGCTGGCGGTACGTGATCCCGGCCGCGGCGCAGGCGGTCGGACCGCGATACCCGACGTGCTCTGGCGCTGGCGCGCACTCATCATCGAAGAGCAAGCCCTGCTGGTCAGCGGCTCGCTGCGCGGAGCCCTCAGCGGCACGCTGTGCCGCGTCCCGTGCGGCGGGATCGCCCCTTGTTACCGCCACGCCCACCTCCGGCCGGGCTCGCACTGGTGCGGCGTCACCGGGTACATGTCTGGCACGTTAGGCCCGTGCTGGTGACCTCGTCAACGATCTGGCCCGGCGCGTCGCGCCTGTCAAGTAGCGCCGGCGCCCCGCGCCTGTCAAGTAGCACTGCCGAAGTCTTCTGGAGTGATGTTGTCGAGGAACTCGCGGAACTTCTCGACCTCATCCTCCTGCTCATGCTCGTCGGGGATGGCCACGCCCGCTTCGTCGAGTATGTCGTCGTTGGCGAATATCGAGCTACCTGTGCGCAAGGCCAGCGCGATCGAGTCGGACGGCCGCGCGCTAACCGTCGCTCCGTTGGAGAAGACCAGGTCGGCGAAGAAGATCCCATCCCGCAGCGCGGTGATGTTGACCTGCTTCAGCTCGATGCTCAGCGCCTGAAGGATGTCACGCATCAAGTCATGGGTGAGCGGGCGAGCAGGAACCATGCCCTGCTGGGCGAAGGCGATCGCGGTCGCCTCCATGGGCCCGATCCAGATCGGCAGGTACCGCTCGCCGTCGGTCTCCTTGAGCAGCACGATGGGCTGGTTCGTGGGCATCTCGACGCGGACGCCAACGACCTCCATCTCCTTCACCGCGACTCCGTCCTCACCTGCGCCTCATGTCAGCCTTGTTCCCATGTCGCGCCTACTGCATTCCCTTGCCAACGTACACCCCCTGCCGAGATGAGCAGGCACTTGCGGGGTGCGCTTCCGCCGCGCCCGTTCGGCCCGCTCATGCCGTAGCACTCGCGGCGCCGTGGCTGCTCACGCCCGATCGCTGCGCCTGCGCGCCGGCGCCGGCCGCGCCAGGGTCAAGCCCCGGCAGCCCGGCCTCGGCCAGCGCGGATTCCAGCATGGCGCGATGCAGCCGGAGCAGTAGCGCGGCTATCTCGCGCGCCTTCTTGCCCGCCGCTTCCGCCGACCCCGGGCTGCGCTGGCGCAGGGCCGGGGCGACCAGCTGCTCGATCAGCGCCACCTCGCGGTCGGCCGCAGTCATCGACACCCGCAGGTGCCTGGCCTGCACCCCGTGCGGCGCGAGCGCGCCGACCGCCGCCGCGACGGCGACGGCGTCCTGGCGGTACAGCCTGCCCACGCGGTGGATCAGGCCGTGCTCCTCGAGCTCGGCGAGCTGCCCGTCGTCGATGCCCGCCGCCTCGATGAGGTCGCGCCTGCTAACCATCTCCGTTGCCCCGGCCCCTCGGGACCCGCCGGGGTCCTTCGACGCATCCCGCTGCTCCAGGCGTTCCTTGATGACCCGCAACGGCAGGTACTGATCTCGCTGCGCGGTCAGGATGAAGCGGAGCTTGTCCACGTCCGCCGGGCCGAACCGGCGATAGCCAGATGGCGAGCGAGCCGGGCTGATCAGGCCCTCGGACTCGAGAAAACGGATCTTTGAGACGCTGATGTCAGGGAATTCCGCCCGAAGCTCGACAAGCACCTCGCCAATGCCGAGATACGCCCGCGCGAACTGATCGTTCATCCCCGTCCCGTGCGCCTTACCTGGCGCTGTCGGCGTGCGGCCGGTGGCCTTGCAGGAAGACCAGCCGGAACTTCCCGATCTGGACCTCGTCGCCACCGCTGAGCGCGACCTCGTCGATCCTGTCCCTGTTCACGTACGTGCCGTTCAGGCTGCCGACGTCACGGACGGCGAACCTGCCGCCCCGCCGGTAGAACTCGGCGTGCCGCCTGGACACGGTCACGTCGTCGAGGAAGATGTCGCTGTCGGGGCGACGGCCCACCTCGGTGACGTCGCTGTCGAGCAGGAACCTGCTGCCCGCGTTTGGCCCGCGCTTGACGACGAGCAGGGCGGTGTTCGGCGGCAGCGCCTCCACCCCGTCGACGTCGGCCGGCTGGTCGTCGGCAGCCTCAGCCTCCGCGACCTCGACGGCCGTGAAGATCATCGACGTGGTCTCGCCCGCGCTGGGCCGGTCGGCCGCGACCCCGCTCAGGGCCGTGCCGCACTGCGAGCAGAAGCGGAAGCTCTCTGAGTTGGACTCGCCGCAGACAGGGCAATAGACGCTGGGCATCTGACTGCCTAGCCTCCCACTCATCGGTCGCGCGGAACTGACCGTCTGGACATCGCCGCGCGCGCCGGCCCGCGCGACGTCGCGTTGCGCGTTCCACGCTACCTGCGGCTGGCGCCGCTGGTCCATCCGCCACGCACTCTCCGCGCTGGCCCGGGGAGGCCCGCCCCCGGAACCCCCCGCGGCGCTAGCCCGGGGGGACGACCCCCCTGAACCCCCCGCGGCGCTGGCCGAAGGGCCGGCCGGCCGGGTCGCTACCGGCGCCCGATTTCGACGCCTCCGCCAGATCACGCTGCCACCTCCGACGGTCCGCCGCTCGGTCCAGGTCTCCTGGGCGGCCCGGCGGACAACCACGTAATGCTGGCAATTGTCGCACGCCCGGACGGTGCCGCGCCGGCCTTCAGTCCGACCCGCGCCGCTCGCGGCCGGCCTGCTCGACCACAGTAGCCCACTCATCAAGCAGCGCCTGGGCGCTGTCGCCATCGGCTGCCTCGGCCCACAGCCAGGTGACGGCCTGGGTGGTGTCCGGCAGCACGAGAGCCCAGCCGCCGTCCGGCTCGATCACCCTGACCCCGTCCGTGGTGTCGATCTCCCTGCTACCCGCCGCCTCGACGATCCGCCGCATCACGCTGCCCTTAGCCGCCCACGGGGTAGGAACCGAGCGGCGGAGCAGGTACGCGGCCGGGATCCTGGCGTGGATCTGGCTCAACGTCAGCCTGGTCCGCGCGACCAAGCCGATCAGCCTCGTGAACGCGGCGATCCCGTCCAGCGACCTGGCGAACTCGGGAACCACGAAGCCGCCGCGGCCGTCGGCGGCGAAGATCACGTCCTTGGCCGCGGTCGCCTCGTACAGGCCATGCGGCGACGTGGGCGTCCAGCCGACCTCGACGCCGTGAAACCTGCACACCTGCTCGGCCACCCGCGTCGTGGTGACCGGCAGGGCCACCCGGCCGGACCGCCGCTCGGCGGCGACCAGGTCGAGCACGACGAGCAGCGCCCGGTCGTCGCTGACCAGGCCGCCCCGGTCATCGATCAGCGTGATCCGCTCGCCGACGGGGTCGAACCGCACGCCGAACGCGGCGCGGGATGAGTACACAAGCTCGGCGAGCCTGTGCACGTCCGCCCTGATCTGGGCGACCGACTGGGTCGGCGTCGCCTCGTCGAGCCGGTTGTTCACCGTCAGCACGTCCACGCCGATCCGGCCGAGCAGGCCGGGCAGCACGAGCGACGCGGTGCCGCCCGCGCAGTCGGCGACCACCTTGAGCCTGGCGTCCCTGACGCCGGTCATGTCGACGCAGCGCAGCAGCTCGGCCGTGTACGCCTCGATGACCCTGGGCGGATAGGTGAGCTCGGCGATCTCCCCTGGGAACGCCCGCCGGTACTCCTGCCGCGAGAACACCCGCTCAAGCTTGCGCTGGACCGCCTGGGAGAGGTCGGCGCCGTGCTCGTCGAGGAAGATGATGTCGATGGACTGCGGGTCGCCAGGGGTGGTGCGCATCGCGATGCCGCCGCTGCACTCGCTGCGCGCGGTCTCGAACCTCGCCACCGGGAGCGGCTGGGCCTCGAGGTCGACCACGTCGATCGCGCTCGCGTTCAGCGCCCCGTGCACCGCGCGCTTCAGCGCCCTGGCCGCCCGCGACACGTCACGCGACGTGGTGACGGCCGAGCCCTTCCGCAGCGTCGTGGCGTAGGCGCTGGCGAGCCTGACGCACAGCTCCGGGGTGATCTCGACGTTCACCAGGCCCGAGACGCCGCGGGGGCCGAACAGCGTGCGCTGGCCGCGCGACTCCCAGATCACGCTCGTGTTGACGACGGCGCCTGCCTCGATGGTCTTGAACGGGTAGACCTTGACCCCGGCGGACACGTAAGCCTCCGCCTCGATCACGCACTCGTCCCCGACGACCGCGCCCTCCTCGATCCTGGCCGAGGCCATCACGTCGGTGTTCTTGCCGACGACGCAGCCGCGCAGGGTGGAGCCGACGCCGACGTAGACGTTGTTGTGCACGACCGCGCGGTGCAAGAACGCGCCCTCCTTGACCACCACGTTGCTGCCGACCACGGTGTACTCGCGCAACTGCGCCCCGGCCTCGATCTTGGCGTAGTCGCCGATGCACAGCGGGCCCGTCAGGATCGCGTCGGGATCCACGTCGGCCCCCTCGGCCACCCAGACGCCAGGCAACAGCTCGAATCCGTCGATATCCGCCCCGACCTTGCCGGACAGCACGTCGGCCTGCACCTTGTGGTACGCCTCGTGGGTGCCGACGTCCTCCCAGTACCCGTCGGCCACCCAGCCGTAGACCGGCGCGCCGCGGTCGAGCAGCGCCGGGAACACGTCAGCCGACCAGTCGACCACCTCACCGGCCCTGACGTGCGCGAGCACCTCGGGCTCTATCACGTAGATGCCCGTGTTCACCGTGTCCGAGAAGACCTGACCCCAGGTGGGCTTTTCCAGGAAGCGCTGGATCCTGCCGTCCTCGTCGGCGATCACGATGCCGAACTCAAGCGGGTCGGGCACCCGCGCGAGCGCGACGGTCACCAGCGCGCCGCTGTCCTTGTGGAACCTGACCAGGTCGGACAGGTCTATGTCGGTGAGCGCGTCGCCGGAGATCACCAGGAACGGCGCGTCGCGCAGCGCGGCCTCGGCGTTCTTGACGCTCCCCGCCGTGCCCAGCGGGATGTCCTCGGTGGCGTACTGCAGGCTCATGCCCGACTCTTCGCCGTCGCCGAAGTAGTTGCGCACCATCGAAGCGAGGAACTGCACCGTGACGATCGTCTCGTCGAAGCTGTGCTTGCGCAGCAGCCTGAGCACGTGCTCCATGATCGGCTTGTTGACCACCGGCAGCAACGGCTTGGGCTGGTTGGCGGTCATCGGCCGCAGCCTGGTTCCCTCGCCGCCTGCCATGACTACGGCCCTCACTGTCGCCAGGCTCCCTTCAAGCACGCAATCACGCCCGCCGCGTCAGTTGTGGGTCTGTTCCCCCTCGCCCCTCGCCTCGCGGCACGCCGCCGCGTCGCGACGCCCGCTCAGCCGGTCCGCGGCGAGCAGGCGGCGGGCCTGCTCGGCGTATAGCACGGCGGCCCACCAGTACAAGGCAGTTCCCCAGAGCGCGAATGCCCAACCGACTACCCGGGCTAGCGTTGAGTATGACGTCGGGTGCGAACCTAGAAAGAGCAGCGGAAAAGCATAGAGAAGGGCCAGCGTGGCTGCTTTGCCAACAAAACTGACCTTGAGCGGACCGTAACCGGCGCGCCATAGAACGATGAGAACAACGCCAAGGACGAGCTCCCGGCCGGCTAGCACTCCGACGAGCCACCACGGGATGATCACCCGCACCGCCAGGGCGGTGACCGTCGCGACGATGTAGAGGCGGTCAGCGACGGGGTCAAGCAGTTCGCCGAGCCGGCTCTGCTGGTTCCACGCGCGCGCGATCTTGCCGTCGAGCCAGTCCGATACCCCGGCAGCGGCGAGCAAGCCGACCGCCCACCAGTCGCCCGCCTGAGTGCGCAGCCCGAGAACCAGCCACACGAACACGGGCACGCCGGCCAGCCGCGCCATGCTGATGAGGTTGGGGACGGTCAGCACGCGCTGCGGCACGGACTGCCGGTCCTGGGCTTGCTGAGAGCCGGCCTGCCCGGTGTGCTGGGCCTGCCGGTTGTGCTGGGCCTGCCGGGTGTTGGCCTGCTCAGGCATGGTTTCCGCTTCCTCCCCCGTCGCAGACGTTACGCGCTCCGGTGCCCGGACCGCTACCCACGACACCCCCGCCGGGCACACAGCAACGTGGGGCCCTTGCTGCTCTTGTAGCAGCAGCAAGGGCCCCACGTTGTCGTTTCGCCCGCGTCATATGGCGGCAGTCCGCGCACGAGGAAGGACTCAGGACTCCCAGAGGCTCGCGATGCCCTGGCCTACGCCAATGCACATGGTGGCGGCGCCGCGACCGCCGCCGCGCCTGCGCAGTTCGTGCAGCAACGTGGTGGTGATCCTGGCACCAGAGCAGCCGAGCGGGTGCCCGATCGCGATCGCGCCGCCGTTGACGTTGACCAGCTCAGGCTCGCACTTGAGCTGGTCAATCACGGCGAGAGCCTGGGCCGCGAACGCCTCGTTGACCTCGAGCAGGGCCAGGTCATCAACCCGCCAGCCAGACCTGGCCAGCGCCTTGCTCATGGCCGGCACCGGCCCGATTCCCATGTAGTCGGGGTGCACGCCGGCCGACGCCGCACCGACGTACCTGGCCAAGGGCTCGGCGCCGGCCGCCGTCATGGCGCGCTCGGACATCAGCAGCAGGCCCGCCGCGCCGTCGTTCAGGCCCGATGAATTCCCGCCGGTCACCGTCCCGCCCGCGCGGAACGCGGGCGGCTTGGCGGCAAGCTCCTCGGCGGTCAGGTCGGGCCTGATCCCCTCGTCAGCGCTCACCTGCCCGCGCGCGGCCTGCACGGGCACGATCTGGGCACCGAACCTGCCTGCCGCGGTGGCCTCGGCCGCGCGCTGGTGGCTGCGCAGCGCGAACTCGTCCTGCCTGGCCCGGCCGATCGAATAGCGCTCGGCGACGTTTTCCGCCGTCTCGCCGAGGCTGACCGGCGGGTACATGCTCGCCATCTTCGGGCTGACCAGCCGCCATCCCAGCCTGGTGTCGGCCAGGCCAGCGTCCCTGGGGAACACCTCGGACGCCCGCGGCAGCACGAAAGGCGCGCGGGTCATGGACTCAGCGCCGCCGGCGATGCAGATGTCGGCGTCGCCAGCGGCTATCGCCCTGGCCGCCGAGCAGACCGCCTCCATGCCCGAGCCGCACAGCCGGTTAACCGTTGCCCCTGGCACCTCGACCGGCAGGCCGGCCAGCAGCACGCCCATCCGCGCGACGTTCCTGTTGTCCTCGCCCGCCTGGTTAGCCGCGCCCCAGTAGACGTCGTCAACGGACAACGGGTCAAGCCATGCGTTGCGCGCCATCAGCGCGGCGATCACGTCGGCGGTCAGGTGATCGGGACGCTCCCCAGCCAGCGCTCCCTTGATCTTCCCGATCGGGGTCCTGCACGCGTCCACGGCGAACACTGCCGGCATCGCCCACCTCCGGTTTCCAGCTTAGACGCAGCTATACAGCGCATCGATGAGCGCGCGGTTGCGCGGGTTCTGCCAGCGTGGCCCCATCTGCCCCGTTACGTAGCCAAATCCCACGCCGGCCAGGGCGTCGCAGAACCCGAGCGAGCCGCCGGCCCCGAAGTGGCCGAACGCCTCCTGGTTAGGGCCGATCGGCCGCTCGGGCTGGGTGAGCTGGAAGCCGAGCCCGAACCTGGACGGGCGGTTCAGGACCAGGTCGTCGCCGTAGACCTGCTCGGTCGCCGCGGCGGCCAGCGCACCGGAGTCGACGACCCTGATGCCGCCGGCGACGCCACCCGCGGCGAGCGCCGTGTAGATCCGCGCGACCCCCCGGGCACTGCCATGGCCGTTGGTGGAAGGGATCTCGGACCGCCGCCACGCAGCGGTGTTGACGACCCCGATGCCGGACAGGTCGGCGGGGTTGAGGTAGGAGTTGCGCTCCATCAGCTTGTCCTCGGGCAGCTTGTCCTCGGGCAGGCCGAGCACGACCTCGTGCGGGTCAGTCCAGATGAAGTCGGCGACCCGCGCGTGCTCGGCGACGTCCAGGCCGATGTGCACGTCGGCGCCGAGCGGGCCGGCCACCTCCGCCCGCAGCAGCGCGCCGACGCTGCGGCCGGACGCCCGGCGCAGCACCTCCCCGACCAGGAAGCCGAACGTGTTGACGTGGTACCCGTGCGCCCTGCCTGGCTCCCACCACGGCTGGTGGGCGGCGAGCTCGCTGGTCATCAGCCGCCAGTCGAGCATCGCGCCAGGTGGCAGGCGGCGCCTGATCGCCGGCAGCCCGGCCTGGTGGGTGAGCAGGTGCCGGACGGTGACCGCCGACTTGCCCGCCGCGCCGAACTCGGGCCAGTAGCGCGTGACCGGGGCGTCGGTATCCAGCCGCCCGTCGCCGGCCAGCCGGGCCGCGAGCAGCGCCATCAGGCCCTTGCCCACGGAGAAGAAGTTCACCAGCGTGTCCGGGCGCCAGAGCGTGTCGCCAGACGCGGTCCCGCCCCACAGGTCGGCGACGACCCTGCCGCCGACCGTCACGCACACCGCCCCTCCGGTCTCACCACGGCTGGCGAAGTTCTCGGCGAACGCGTCGGCCACCGGCCCGAAGCCAGCCGCGACGGTCCCGTCGATCGGCATGTTTCAAAATAACCGGTACTGTGCCGCCATGACAGACATGACGTGGCTGGACGCCACCGGGCAAGCCGATCTCGTCAGGCGCGGCGAGGTGAGTCCCGCCGAGCTCGTCGAGGCCGCCATCGCCAGGATCGAGGCGGTCAACCCGCTGCTCGACGCCGTGATCAGGACCAGCTTCGACCGGGCTCGCGAGCAGGCGGCGGGCGACCTGCCCGACGGCCCGTTCCGCGGCGTTCCGATCCTGCTCAAGGACCTCGGCTGCCTGGTCACCGGCGAGCCGACGGCGTTCGGCCTCGGGCCGCTGCGCGACATCGCCTGGCCCGTCACCTCGTATCTCGCCGAGCAGTTCGCGGCGGCCGGCTTCGTCGCGCTCGGCCGGACCAACGTGCCCGAGATGGGCACGACGGTCACGACGGAGCCGATGAGCTTCCCCCCGGCGCGCAACCCATGGGACCTGAGCCGCTCGACCGGCGGGTCGTCGGGCGGCGCGGCGGCCGCGGTGGCGGCCGGCCTGGTGCCCGTCGCGCACGCCAGCGACGGGGGCGGGTCGATCCGCATCCCGGCGAGCGAGTGCGGGCTGGTCGGGCTCAAGCCCACCCGTGGCAGGGTAAGCCAGGGCCCGGTCGTCGGAGAGGCATGGGCGGGCGGCACGATCGACGGCGCGCTCACCCGCACGGTGCGGGACGCGGCGGGCGTGCTCGACGCGATAAGGGCGCCGATGCCCGGTGACCCGTACTCCGCGCCTGCGCTGCCCAGGCCGCTGGCTGACGAGGTGGGCCTCGATCCCGGCAGGCTCAGGATCGGGGTGCTCGACCGGCCGGGCGCCGACTTCTTCCTCGACGACCCGCAGTGCCGCGCCGCGGTGGCCGGCGCGGCACGGGCGCTTGAGTCGCTCGGGCACGAGGTCACCGGGTCCTGGCCGGCCGCCATGTTCGAGCCGGAGTTTGGCGGGCACTTCATGACGATCATCGCCGCCGACACGGCTGGCACGTTGCGCGCGTTCGAGCTCGCGCTCGGCCGCGAGATCGCCGACGACGAGATCGAGCCGCGCAACGCCGCGCACCGGGAGGCCGGCCGGGCCCTGTCCGCCGTCGACTACCTGGCGAGCCGGGCATGGTTCGGCCAGTGGGCCAGGCGGATGGCGCACTGGTGGGGCGATCACGACCTGCTGCTGACCCCGACGCTTGGCGCGCCCCCGCCGGAGCTTGGCTGGTTCACGGCGGCCGGCCCGCAGGAGGAAGGGCGGCGCATCGGCAGCTTCATCCCGTACACGCCGCAGTTCAACATGACCGGCCAGCCGGCCGTGAGCCTGCCGCTGCACTGGACCGATGACGGGCTGCCGGTTGGGGTGCAGCTCGTCGCCGCCTACGGCCGCGAGGACCTGCTCGTCAGGGTGGCGAGCCAGCTCGAGCTTGCCACGCCGTGGGCGGGCCGGCGACCGCCCACCCACGCCTAGCCGCCTGGCGCACCGTCCGCGACTCGCTGGGAGATGAACGCCGCCAGCGTGCCTATCGTCGCCATGGCGTCCAGGTTCAGGTCCTCGCCGGCCACGTCGACGCCGAACTGGCCGTGCACCCGCGTGAGCAGCATCGCTCCGCGCAGTGAGTCGAGGCCGATGCCGTCCCGCAGCAACGGCGTGTCCAGGCTCGCCCGCAGCGGCTCAGGATCGCCGGTCAGCTCGGCCAGGATCTGGCGCACCTTGCTGATCACGTCGGGGCTGGTCACATCGGCACCGGTCACATCGCGGCTAGTCACATCGGGCTCGCCGTCACCCAGCCGGGCAGCTCAGGTACCTGGTCCAGGTTCCTGACGTACAGCGCTGGCTGGCCGGCCGGCCCAGCCTGGTCGGCCGGCCCAGCCTGGTCGGCCGGCCCAGCCTGGCCAACCCGAAAGCCGGCCGCGACAAGCGCGATCCGCAGCGGGACGTTGCGCGAGTTGATCACGCACGGCAGCCACACCTCGCCGGCCCCGGCGTCGCGGGCGGCGCGGCAGATCCAGGCGAGCAGCGCGTCTATCACGCCCCGGCCCATCGCCCGGCAGGACATCATCAGCGGCCGGACGCGCCACTGTGCTGGCCCAGGGGGACGACCCCCCGGAACCCCCCGCAGCGCTGGCCCGGGGAGACGTCCCCCCGGAACCCCCCGCAGCGCTGGCCCGGGAGGACGACCCCCCGAAACCCCCCGCAGCGCTGGCCCGGGAGGACGACCCCCCGAAA
>JASIBM010000385.1 GCA_030045175.1 Streptosporangiaceae bacterium
GAACGCAATCTGTCCTATCCGACGCGCCCACTGGCGGCCGGGTTTGCCGGGCTAACATTGCGGCAAAGACCGAGCCAGCCAATTCTTACTAAACTTCCGAGATTGCCCAGAAATTCCCGATGCCAAGGAACGATCTTTTTTGCCTAAAATTTGACTCGGCTGAAGCAACCATATACCGATCTTGCCGCAGAATAGCGCTTGAGAGTGCGGTGGCTCCCCGTGTGCAAGACGGGGAGCCACCTAACAGGAACCCCTCCGCTGCAGAACGAGATAGGAGTCCCAAGGGTGAAGCTAACATCCGGTGATGATCATCGGTATCCGTTCGCGCGAGATCAGAAGATTAGTACCGAGCCTGGTGGGGGTTCTTGGCTACCCGCCCAGTGCGATCCCCGTGCGCCGAGTCCGCAAGCTCGGGGCAAGTGGGACGCGGTGATTGTTGCTCTCGACAGCAACTCGAAAACTGCTCGGTTCGTAATAATCTGCCTCGCCCTAGGTATCTCATTCGGCGTTCTCGGACTACTGATATGGCAAATCGTATCTAATCTGTTTTGAGCTACGTCGATGCCGGCTTCGAGGCGGGACAGGGCGGGCTGGGTCATCTTCGCCGGGTGGCCCTCGCCCTTGCATCGCCCCACGACCTGGCTGACCTCGAGCGGCGGACGGTTAAGGCGCGCAACATCGCGGCCAGCCCGGTGACAACCGAGTGACAAATGATCTTCGGGTTACCAGCCAGAGTGTTGGTACAACGCTGTGAACTGGGAAAACTAGTGGAGCTGAGGGGATTTGAACCCCTGACCCCCTCGATGCGAACGAGGTGCGCTACCGGACTGCGCTACAGCCCCAAGACCGGGAGCCAGCGTAGCAAACATCCGCGGTGGCGTGCGCGGCCACTGCCTTGGCCGCGCCATCCCTTCATGATCACGGTGGGTTTACCGTGCTATCAGACGACAAGCCACCGTGATCATGGTCCCAGGCCGGCGGCCGCCAGGCCGGCGGTCGGCGGGTCGGGGGGTCGGCGGGCTAGTCGCCGACGGCGCGGACGGCGGCGTCGGCGTACTGGTCGTAGAGCTGGTCGCCGACCCGGCTGGAGATGTCGATGATCTCGGCGTCCGGCTCGGCGACCGCCGCCCACTCCTCGCGCCGCCGCTGAGCAGCGACTCGCTCGGTGTGCGCAGCCCAGGCGTGCGCGGCGCGAGCCTCCTCCGCGCGGGCCTCGTCCGCGCGGGCTCGCGCCTCCCAGGTGGCGCGCTTGGCAGCGAGCTCGGCGTCGGCCAACGCGATCTCGCGCAGCAGGAGCGCATAGAGAACGAGCATCGCGATCGGCGGCACGCAGATCCACCACTGCACCAGGCCCACGACCACGAAACCGCCGGTGAGCAGGCAGAGCGCGACCAGGATCGTGAGCATCCTGCGGCGTGCCCGCAGCATTTGCTGACGGCTCTGGGACGGCCCGAAGGCCTGTGCAGGCGGGCGGGCGGCTGACGGCGGGCGCACGTACTCACGGTACTGCGGTCGCGGCGCGTAGCGGTGGTCGTCGACCTCGGACCAGTCAGCCGCGTCGGCCCCGGCGGACGGCTCGGCCGGGTCAACTCCCGCGGGCTCCTCGGCCACGTACGCTGACGCCTCATCCTCCTCCGCCAGGTCAGCCTCGGACGCATGTGGCCGGCGAATCCAGGCCGGGGCGAGGAACCCAACCCAGATTGCTACGATTCCGACGTAAAGGAACACGCCGTCGTTGCTGCTCACCTGGCGCCCCCGGGTCCACGCGCGGACCAGCCTGGCTGACGTCCCCAGTGCCAGCCGGAAGCAAAACCGCACCTGGTCACGTCACGCACCGTAAATGCCAGCGTGGCATTAGACGAGCATGCCGGCCGGTGTGTCGCGAGATAGGTTCGTCAGCCAATCCTGGCGCGCCCGGCCCGAACGGCGCTTCGCCACCTGGGCAACAGCCCCGGGCCGACGTCCTCGGCTGTGATCGCGTAACAGATGTGATCCCGCCAGGCCCCGTCGACGTGCAGGCAGCGGCGCCGCACGCCCTCGTCGTGAAACCCCAGTTTCTCCACGACGCGGCGGCTCGCGTGATTCTCCGGCCTGATCGTGGCCTCGATCCTGTGCAGCCCGACAGCGAAGAAGCAGTGGTCGAGCGCCATCGCCAGCGCGGTAGGGATCACCCCGAGCCCGGCGCACTCCTGATCGATCCAGTACCCCACTGATCCCGTTCGCGCTGAGCCCCAGATGATGTTCCCGACGGTGAGCTGCCCGGCGAACCGGCCGCAGTAGCTGACGACCCAGGGCAGGGTCACCCCGCGCCGCGCCTCGTGGCGCATCGTGCGCACCATCGACAGGTAGGGCCCGAGGTTGGACTGGTAGAGCGGCGTCTCAGGGTTGGTTGGCTCCCAGGGCCGCAGCCAGTCCGCGTTGCGCACCCGGACGCTGCGCCAGGCGGCGGCGTCCCTGGTGACAAGCGGGCGCAAGATGACCGGCTGCGGGAGGAGGCTCGGCTCGGTCAGGGTGGCCGGCCAGCCGCGCGGGAAAGACACGACTCCATCATGGCTCGCCAAGCCGCATGAGCGCCATCCGGACGGTGCGGAACACGCGAAGAACCCCGCGTCACTCAGGAGTCGGGCGCTCGGTGGTCACCGCCCCCGGCCTGATCTGTCGCATGTTCCAGAACAGACCGCAGGACAGTCATGCCGTCCCGCACGCCGCCGGTCGAGCCGGGGAGATTCACGATCAGCGTCGTCCCGGCCAGCCCGGCGATCCCGCGAGAAAGCATCGCGGCCGGAACGCCGCCGTTCACCCCGGCCGCCCTGATGGCCTCGGCGATTCCGGGGATCTCCCTGTCGATGAGCAGCCTGGTCATCTCCGGCGTGAGATCGGTTGGCGTGAGACCGGTTCCCCCGGTCGTCACCACCACGTCGTAGCCGGCCGCGATGGCGTCCCGCAGCGCGTCGGCGACCGCCGACCCGTCCGGGACCACCACGGGACCGTCGGCCTGGCATCCGGCCGAACGCAGCAGGTCGACGAGCACTGGTCCTGACCTGTCCGGGTAGATTCCGGCTGACGCCCGGTTTGACACGGTGATCGCGAGCGCGCGCATCACGGCCGGCTCCAGCGCCCGGTCTTGCCTCCGGCCTTCTCGAGCACCTTGACGTCGCTGATCACGGCCGCCGGGTCGATGGCCTTGACCATGTCGATCAGCGCCAGCGCGCCGACCGTCACGGCCACCAGTGCCTCCATCTCGACGCCGGTCCGGTCGGCGGTGCGCGCGGTCACCTCGATGAGCACGCAATCGTCGGCGACCACCAGGTCGGCCGTGACCGAGTGCAGGCCGATCGGGTGGCAGAGCGGGATGAGCTCCGGGGTTCGCTTGGCGCCCTGGATCGCCGCGATCCTGGCCACGGCGAGCGCGTCTCCCTTGGGCAAGGAACCATCGCGCAGGGCGCCAATGGCAGCGGGCGAGAGCAGCACCCGCCCGCTGGCGGTCGCGCTGCGCGCGGTGACCGGCTTGCCTGACACATCCACCATGCGGGCCTGCCCGGCGGCGTCGAGGTGAGTCAGCCCAGTGTTCGCCGGCTCACCCGGCTTGGTCATGGCAACTCCATGATCTCGACAAGCTCTCCCGCGGGCAGGCCGGTCACCTGCTCGGGGACGACGATCAGCGCGTTCGCCTTGGCCAGCGACGCGATGTGGTGCGAGGCCTGGCCGGTCAGCGGGGTGACGATGCACGCCTCGTCGTTGAAGATCCCGCGCAGGAAGGACCTCTTGTCTGGCGGGGAGCTGACCGGCCCGGCGAGGCGAGCCCGGCAGCGCGCCACCCGTTGCGCCTTATGATCTTGCAAGGCCATCAGCGCCGGCTCGACGAACAGGCGGAACGAGACGAACGCGGAAACCGGGTTCCCTGGGAGCGTGAAGATCGGAGTCTCGGACGGACCGACCCGTCCGAAGCCTTGCGGCATTCCGGGCTGCATCGCGACCTTGCGGAACGTGACCGAGCCGAGCCCTGGCCGCACCGCGCTGGACTGCGTTGCTTTGGACTGTGCCGCCCCGGACTGTGCTGATCTAGACAATGCCGCCTTGACCACGTCGTGCTCGCCGCCCATGCTCACGCCGCCGCTGGTGATCAGCAGGTCCGCGGCCTGCGCCGCGGCGTCGATCGCCGCGAGCACCTCGTCGGCATCGTCGCGAATGGTCGGGTGCCTGGTGACGTCGCAGCCGAGCTGGCGGGCCGCGGCCGCGAGCAGGTAGCTGTTGGACTCCCAGATCAGGCCGGGGACCAAGGGCGAGCCCGGCGGGGCAAGCTCGTTGCCGGTGGAGATGATCGTGACCCTGGGGCGGCGGCGGGCGAAGACCACGCCGATGCCCGCGGCCGCGAGCACCCCGACCTGAGCCGGGCCAAGCTTGGTGCCGGCCGACAGCAGCAGGTCGCCTGCCTTGGCGTCGTCGCCAGCCCGGCGGACCGCGTGGCCGGCGGCGGCGGGCCGGCTGATCAGGACCGTCGCGGCGCCGCCGTCGGTCCACTCGACCGGGACCACGGCGTCGGCCTCGTCGGGAAGCAGCGCCCCCGTCATGATCTTGATGGCGCGTCCAGCGCGGACGGTGAGTTGCCTCGTGTCGCCGGCCGCGACCTCGGCGTCCACCGGCAACGCGACCGGGTCGTCCTGGCTCGCCCGCGCGACGTCGGCGGCACGGACCGCGTAACCGTCCATGGCGGAGTTGTCGAAGCCGGGCAGCGGCCAGGCTGTCGTCACGTCCTCGGCTAGCACGGCGCCGTCGGCGTCGGCAAGCGCTATCTCGGCCGGCCTCAGCGGCTCGATCGCGGCGATGATGTCGCTGAGGTAGCTGTCGACCGACTGCATGGCCGTCGTATGCATGGCCGTTGGTCCCGCCCGTCTGAGCTCATGGGGTTAAAACGTAAGCTACGGCAGGTTGCGGAGGAACTCGCGGAGCCAGGGTACGAAATCGGGCGCCAGGTCGGGCCTGGCGCAGGCGAATTCGACCGTTGTGCGGAGGAAGTCCTGCTTGTTTCCTGTGTCGTAGCGGCGGCCGCGGAACAGCACGCCGTGCACGCCGCCGCCGTCCGCGCACACGTCCCTGTCGGCTACCGCGAGCGTGCGCAGCGCGTCGGTGAGCTGGATCTCACCGCCCCGGCCGGCCGGGGTCTCGCGCAGCACGGGGAAGATCGCCGGGTCGCAGACGTACCGGCCGATCACGATCCAGTTGGACGGCGCCTCGTTCGGGTCGGGCTTTTCTACTAGGTCGGTGATCGCGACGATGTCCTGGTCGTCGGTCGGCTTGAACGCCGCGCAGCCATACGCGGATACCTGGTCGGCCGGGATCTCCATCAGCGCGACGATGCTCCCGCCGTAGCGCTGCCTCGCCGCGATCATCCTGGCGAGCAGGTCGTCGCGGGCGTCGATCAGGTCGTCGCCGAGCAGCACGGCGAACGGCTCGTCGCCCACGTGGTCGGCCGCGCAGAGCACGGCGTGGCCCAGGCCGCGCGGAGAGTCCTGGCGCACGTAGCTCACCCTGGCGAGCTCCGTCGGCGCGCGCACGGCGGCCAGCGCCCGCTGGTTGCCCCTCGCGGCCAGCCTGGCCTCGAGGTCTAGTGCCCGCTCGAAGTGCTCCGCGATCGATTGCTGGCCATCCCCGGTGATGAGCAGCACGTTGCCCAGGCCTGCCGCGACGGCCTCCTCGACCACGTACTGGATCGCCGGCTTGTCCACGACGGGCAGCATGACCTTGGGCGTTGCCTTCGTGGCAGGCAAGAACCTGGTGCCCAGGCCGGCGACCGGGACAACTGCCTTGGTGACAGCGGGTGAGTAGGCCATGCTAAAACCCTAACGAGCCAACGGAAGGATCTTGCGGTTGGCATGGCAAATAGTGATCACGGCGGGTCACCGACACAACCTACCGTAGCTGGGCACGGCGGGACGGCGGATCGCCTGGCCGAGCGCAAGTCCCTGCTGCGCGGGCGGTTGCGGGCGGCGAGGTCGCGACTGAGCCAGGCCGAGCGCGCCGCGGCCGGCCTGGCGCTGATGGCCGCGGTGCTCGAGTTGCCGCAGGCTCAGATGGCAGGGACGATCGCCGCGTACCTGTCGGTCGGCACCGAGCCGCCGACCGGCGGGCTGGTTTTCGCGCTCTGGAAGCGCGGCGGATACGTGCTGCTGCCTGTTCTCAGGGACGACTACGACCTGGACTGGGCGTCGTATGAGGGGCCGGACTCGCTCGTGCCAGGGCCACGCGGGTTGCTCGAGCCGGCCGCGCAGCGGCGCGGGACCGGCGCTATCTCACGCGCCGACCTGGTGATCGTGCCGGCGCTGGCGGTCGACCGCGCGGGCAACAGGCTCGGCCGCGGCGGGGGTTCCTATGACCGGGCGCTGGCGCGGGTCGGCTCGCAGGTGCCGACGATCGCGTTGCTGTACGACGATGAACTGCTCGACGAGGTGCCGGCCGGCCCGCACGACCAGCGGGTGCGGGCGGTTGGGCAACCTGGGCGAGGAATCTTCTGGGTCGGCTGACCGTTGCTACCATGTGCAGTTAGCAGTTGGCGGTGGCGAGTGCTAAGGCTTTTGGGAGGACATGTGCCGACGTACCAGTACGCCTGCACCGAGTGTGGAGACCGGCTTGAGGTCGTGCAGCGATTCAGCGACGACCCGCTGACCGTGTGCACGGACTGCGGCGGCAGGCTTCGCAAGGTGTTCTCCCCGGTGGGCATCGTGTTCAAGGGGTCGGGCTTCTACCGCACGGACTCGCGCAGCGGCTCGGTGCCGGCTGGCGCCAACGGCAAGTCCGGAGGCGATGGTGCGTCCTCGTCGGGGTCGGAAGGCGCCGCGTCGTCCGGGGCCGGCAAGTCGGACGGCGCAGCCTCGGGCGGCGCCTCGAGCACCTCGAAGTCGAACGGCAGCGGGTCGGCCGGTGAGCCGGGCAAGGGCTCGGCCAAGGCGGGGTCCACCGGGACTAGCTCAAAGGTCGCCTGACCCGCGATGGCCGGGCAGGCCACCATCGGCGTCATCGGCGGATCGGGATTCTACGAGTTCCTCGACGACGCGCGCGAGATCGCGGTGCAGACCCCGTTCGGGCCGCCGAGTGATCAGCTGACCGTCGGCACCGTCGCCGGGCGCGGCGTTGCCTTCCTGCCAAGGCACGGCAAGGATCACAGGTTCCCGCCGCACCGCATTCCCTATCAGGCGAACCTCTGGGCGCTGCGCTCGCTTGGCGTGCGCCAGGTGCTCGCGCCGAGCGCCGTCGGGTCGCTCACGCCCGCGCTCGGCCCCGGAACCCTGGTGATCCCCGATCAGCTCGTGGACCGGACGACGAGCCGGGCGCAGACCTACTACTCCGAGGGCGGCGCGGTGCACGTGCAGTTCGCCGACCCGTACTGCCCGGCGGGCAGGTCGGTCGCGGCTGCCACGGGCGACGTGTTCGGCTGGCCGCCGGTGCGGTCGGGCACGCTCGTGGTGATCGAGGGGCCGAGGTTCTCCACCAGGGCAGAGTCGCGCTGGTACGCGGCGCAGGGCTGGACGCTGGTGGGCATGACCGGTCACCCGGAGGCTGTGCTGGCCAGGGAGCTCGCGCTGTGCTACACCCCGCTGTGCCTCGTGACCGATACCGACGCCGGCATCGAGGAGGGCGAGGGCGTCACTCATGCCGAAGTGCTTGAGGTCTTCGCCCAGAACGTGACCAGGCTGCGCGGCCTGTTGATGATGGTCATAGCGAACCTGCCGGTTGATCGGGCTTGCCCGTGCCCGGCCGCCCTCGACGGCCTGAAGCTGCCGATCGAGCTGCCGTAGCGCGGTCGAGGGAATCGGCGGTCGTGGAAGCAGCAAGCCCGGTCAGCACCGCCAGTTCCTCCCGCACCCCGCGCCGGGTGGCCAGCAGGTAGTCCAGTTCCGCGAGCACGTACGGCGATACGACGAACGGGCCGCTGTCGGCATCGACAGCCGCGTTCGCGTCGTCGTGATTGCCGGGACCGGTCAGCGGCGCTGACGAGCGCTCCGATCGCCTGCCGTATCAACAGGGTTCGCCATGCATCGCAAGCCCCCCCGTACCGGGAATGAGCTTCAGCGGCGTCGCAGCGAACGGGTAGGCTTGGCGGAGCCCGCCGCGCGTGCGGGCACGCCCCGATAGC
>JASIBM010000386.1 GCA_030045175.1 Streptosporangiaceae bacterium
GGCACTGGCAAGCCGCTGGTGATCTCGGGCGCGACGCTCGTGACACCCGGCCGGCCCGCGACCGAACGCGACGAGCTCATCGCCTCCGGGCCCATCGCGGCCCGCATCGCCAACATGCAGGCCGCCCTCGCCGCCACCGACAAGGGCGTCCGCTCCTGCCTGGTCATGCTGCCCCGCTCGGTGCACGGCCAGGGAGAGCGTCACGGCTTCATCCCCCAGCTCATCGCCGCGGCCAGGGCCAAGGGCGTCTCCGGCTACATCGGCGACGGGACCAGCCGCTGGCCCGCCGTCCACGTGAAGGACGCCGCGAGCCTGTACCGGCTAGCCATCGAGCAGGCTCCCGCCGGCGCAGTCCTCAACGCCGTGGGCGACGAAGGCGTGCCCGTCCGCGAGATCGCCGAGGCCATCGGCCAGAAGCTGAACCTGCCCGCCCGGTCCATTCCCGCCGAAGAGTTCAGCAGCATGCTCGTGCCCCTGCTCAGCCGGGACATGCCCGCCTCCAGCGCCATCACGCAGGAACTCCTGGGCTGGAAGCCGACCCACCCCGGGCTCATCGAGGACATCGAACAGGGCCACTACTTCGCCTGACAGCCCCAGCCACGGTTCCGGGGGATGAATAAGGACCTGGGCCCGTGCCGGACCCGTGATCCGGCACGGGCCCGGCGGCCACTTCGGTTCCGGTCAGCGCCGGCGCCGACATCAAAATCCCCGTGAAGCATGCGGGCCAGATTCAGTCTTCAGGCATCGGCGATACTCGTCGAGCGCTTGGGCTTCGAAGTCGCGCCTGAAGGTTTAAGCTGCGCGTGCCCACGTCTGCGCTAGCTCACCCCTTCGGCGAGCGTGTTCCAGAACATATGCTCATACGCCTGCACCATGCGAGCCTGACGACGGGCGGAGTCGGGCACCTTGCCGGTCGCACCGAGGCTATGATGCACGACGCTGCTCGCGAGTCGTTCCACCTCGGGCGTGGGTTCCGCGAAGAAATCGAAAAAGGCGACATCTTCCTTGGTAAGGCCGTAATGACGCCGCAACCCTTGGGCGACCGCACCACAGTAGGAGCCCCACAGAGCGAAATTCGCTATCAAGGCAATAACGACGTCGCTTTGCGATCCGTTGAGCGCGAGCCAGGCGACATACGCTGCGAATGCCTGGCAGCCTGGCTTTGGCTCATAGGCTGCCAGGTCCTGCTCGTCGAGTCCGAGCGCGCCCGCCAATCGCAGCAAGTGGGCTCGTGTCGCTCCTACGCCCTCCACGACACCGAGGAAGAAATCTACTACCGGGGGATCGGAAAAGCGCGCGGCGAGGAACAAGATGCTGCGCTTATAACCTTCGCCGTACCAGTAGTTTTCGCCGACCAGCGCCGCGATGCGCTCTCGTGGCAGGCGCCCCTCAGCCACCAGCGGGATGAGGCGATTTGCCCCGTCCTCCGGCGCGAGTTCCCGTCTCACCATCTCCAGCAGGTCCGATGGGTCGTTATTCATCTGGGCTCCTCGACATAGCGGATATGCGGATATGACCATGCTGAGCGATCGGTCCTAAGGGTCACATACTAGGTTACGACGGCATAGCCTCCGGCGCGACTAGTTTCACTGTCGGACCTTTCCGCCGCACGTGCCGGCCGCTTCCGGCTGCCCGGTTTTCTTAGGCGAGATTTCTCTTGCCGGGAACTCCGCGTCCTTCCGGCGATGTCCGCCTTTGTCCGCGTGTCTGGCCTGATGAGTCCTACGCGCCGTGTGACCGGTTCAGGCCTACTGGGAAGCCTTCAGTGCGATCAGCTGGAAGACCTGGGCCTGCGTCGGGTAGCAGTGAACCGTGCTGGCCAGCGCCTCCAGCGGCACCTGGTTCGTGATTGCCAGCGTAAGCTCGCTGATCATCTCACCGGCGTGCGCCGCCACAAGCGTCGCTCCCGCGATCTCGCTGCTGCCGCTGCGCGCGTATATCGCCCCGAATCCCTCCTCCTCGCCGTCGATGAACGCCCGCGGCACCTTGGCCAGGTCGAGCCTGTAAGCATCGACGGCGACACCTTCGTTGCGGGCTCGGCGCGGAGTTAGGCCCACCTCGGCCACCTCGGGATCGGTGTAGGTGCAGTGGGGAATGACGAGCTCTCGTGCCGGGCGATGCGCTCCGTCCAGCGCGTTCGCGATACCGAGCCGCGCTGTCGCGTTGGCCGCGTGGTTGAACTTCTGCGGGAAGGATGCATCGCCAATGGCATAGATGTCGGGGTTGGCGGTGCACAGGTACTCATCGACCTCCACGCCATCCCTGGCGACGTGCACCCCTGCCGCGTCCAGGTTCAGGTGCTCCACGTTCGCCTTGCGGCCGGTGGCGAGCAGCAGCGCGTCATAGGGCAGCTCGCGGGTCTCGCCGGCGCCCTGCGCCAGCAAACGGCCGGCGCCCGCCCGTACTGCCGTGAACCCCAGATGGAGCCTTAGCCCCTCCTGCTCGAACCGGCGACGGATCAGCTCACCGACCTCGGGCTCATCATTGGGCAGCAGGGTCCAGGGGTGGCTGACCAGGTCCACCTCGCTGCCGAGACGGCGGAAGGCCTGGGCCAGCTCGCATCCCATCGGGCCGCTGCCGATGACGACCAGCCTGGCTGGCAGCTCGGTCAGTGAGAAGACGGTCTCGTTGGTCAGGTACTCGCCTGCCCGCAGCCCCTCGATGGGTGACACCACGGGGTCCGATCCGGTGGCGATCACGGCCTTCCGAAATCGTAGTAGCTTGCCCTCGACCTCCACGACATTCGGCGCGGTGAAGCGCGTGTGCCCCAGGTAGACCTCCGCCCCCGCCTGCTCGGCCACCTCGACCGCATCGCCTGAGCTGCCACGGGAACGCATCTTGCGGACCCGGTCCATGACGGAGCCGAAATCAGTTTGGGGTGGAGCGTCGAGCCGAAAGCCGAACTCGGCCCCGCGGCTCGCATCGTGCACCGCGCGCGCGCAGCGAATCAGCGCTTTGCTCGGCACGCAGCCGAAGTTGATGCAGGTGCCCCCGGTCAGCCGCTGCTCGGTCATGGCGACGCGGTGCCTGCCTGCGGCAGCAGTCATGGCGGCGGTGAGGCCGCCCGGCCCGCCGCCGACCACCACCAGGTCGTAGTCACCGCCTTCGCGGTTGACCCAGTCAGGTGGGTGGCCCTGGCGGATCGTCCGCTGGTTGTGAACGTCGTCGGGGTAGAGCTCGATAGTCGTAATGGCGCATCCTCCGTGGGCCAG